>CAYRBY010000041.1:16021-17981 GCA_964422635.1 uncultured bacterium | reverse complement strand
TCCGAGCTGAGGACGACGGAGGAAGAGGACGAGCAGGCCTTGGCTGATGCGGAGATTTTGTTTGAGCAGATCCGCGACGATGTGTCGGGCGGATATTTGACGAGGCTTGATAATTTCCTGGATGAGCTTCCGGTGACGATTTATGAGGCTGCTGTGAACGGGGAAGTGCCTGCGGGTTTGGCTGAGGAGATCGAAGCGATCCGCAAGAACACGGAGCGTGAGCCGGAACTCCTCAAGGCCGCGGGTGACACGAAGGGGTATGAGACTCTGATGGCCCAGCGAAAAGAGATTTTGGCCAAGAAGAGGCAGCTGCCAGAAGGTGTGACACTTGATGACAAATTCGCCGAACTTTCCCCGCTTACCACCGGGGCCGGTTTCACGCGCCTTGCGGCTCTGCTCTTTACTGTACGCGCCAGTATTTTGTCGGGGAAATATCAGAAACCCGCTCAGCAGGAAGTGACCGTTCCGGACCTCATCACCGGTACTGCCTTGGAAGAAACGGAAACAGCAGCGGAGGAACAGCCTGTTATCCAGGGCCGCGTTGAAACTATTCTCGATGAAACCCCGGGTGCTGGCCAAGTGATATCAGCAGAGATTATAAACCCCGCGATGCTAGATGCCCTTTTTGCCCAGGTCGATAATTTGAACCAGGACCTGATCGATGTTCGCGGTACTTCTGCAAGAGAGCCTGATGTTGTGATGTTAACAGGGAATAATGGTACAGCCATTACCGTTGATCTTAATTTGCCCGTTCCACCGGTGACGCTGCGCAAGGCTTCTGCTCCTGTGACAGGAGAAGCCAGACCTTCATCGGGATGGCGTTTATTCCGCTGGATTCAGGACTGGTTTGGTAATTGGGGTTCTGGAAAAAGATCCGTGAGACGCAGCAGCGCTGCTACCACGCGGCCTCTGGCTGTCGAGAGTCTTGGTTCCCGTGAACTTCTCAGCGGTAACAGTATCTTTGATGCCTTGCCGCAGCCTCCGCGCTTGGATACAACATCTCAAGTGGAAGTTGCGAATGCTCAACAGACAGTCCCTGCGGATGTTTCCACACCGATGTCACTCAGCGGCGTTCCAATTCCCTCATCGCATCATGATTTCGCGGATGCCGACGTATTGATGGGTGTTTTTGTCGGATCTCAGAATGAAGTCCTGAGCCCGAATGGGGGCGATATGATGGATTCTATTCTCTCCGGCGTTTCCTTGGATGGACAGTCTATCCCGGCACTTGCCTCCGCAGAACTTTTTGTGGCTGATCAGCAGGTTCTTGAAGCGCCCGTTGATGTTATTTTTGAGCTGCGTAGTTATGCAAGTTATGGATCTGTCACAATACTTCAGAATGCGGTCAATCCTGATCTTGTTCCCGACGAGGCCATTCGCCAGCAAAATGAAGGGTTCATCAGCGCAGTTCTGCCGCGCTTTTATGATGCCGATGACGGCCGCGGCTTCGTGCTTCAGGATGTTCCGGATCCGTCACGGATTCATGAAACGCTGAGGGCTTTCCTTTCCGATTCGTCTGCCTATGAACAGTTTGCAAACTTTCTGGCGGGTAATAACCTGAGTACCGCACAAACTGTTCTCCGTACGGCTCAGATCAATTCTGTGGAAGTAGACGGCGGCAAGACGTCCGGAATCATCACTTATTATTTAGCAAGAATTGACGGTCAGGGAGTTATTCAGGCCTCTTCAGATGTTCCCGGAACGGTGGAAGCCTTTGCTCAAGGTTTGAATTACTTTCAGTCCGATCGCGCGCCGGCTTTATCTTTTGCCAATTTCTTGGCTAATCAAGGGTTGTCGTCCCAGCAGCAAAACGTCCGGAACCTTATCGCTGTTCCGGCCGAAGGGGAGCCGGGACGCGCTGAAGCCTTGAATCGTGTCGGGTTCCTCAGTTTCATTCTGGCCCGACTGGATGGACAGACCGGGCAGTTGAACCTGGATGCCCGCGCTCCTGTGGTGACCG
>CAYRBY010000041.1:0-15921 GCA_964422635.1 uncultured bacterium | reverse complement strand
TCAGTTTCATTCTGGCCCGCCTGGATGGACAGACCGGGCAGTTGAACCTGGATGCCCGCGCTCCTGTGGTGACCGCGGATAATTTCACGGGCGCAATCAACAAGCTGGCTGAGAATTCGGGGCTTGTGAGTTTTATTGCGGAAGATGTAACAGGTGTACAGGCCCAGATCCGAGCTCTTTTTAATGTCCCAGCCGAAGGTCAACCAGGGCGTGCGGAAGCCTTGAACCGTGTCGGATTCCTCAGTTTTATTCTTGCCCGGCTGGATGGGAGCACAGGACGGCTGAACCTGGATGCACGTGATCCGGTGGTGACGGCCGAAAGCTTCACAGCGTCCATTAACAAACTTGCCGAAAACCCAGGACTTGTCAATTTTATCGCTGAAAATGTCACGGGTGTAAAAGCGCAAATCCGCGGCCTTTTTAATATTCCTGCGGAAGGTCAGGCGGGGAGGAATGAAGCCCTGAGCCGTGTCGGTTTCCTTAGTTTTATACTTTCCCGGCTTGATGGCCAAACCGGACTATTGAACTTGGACAGCCGCGATCCTTCGGTGACGACAGACAGTTTTCTTTCTGCTGTCAATAAACTGGCTGAAAATCCGGGACTGGTTGATTTTATCGGAGAAAAAGACCTTTCACCTGCCGAGGGACAGATCAGGAAACTCTTTGATGTGCCGGCAGAAAGCAATGCCAGGAAAATTGCCCTGGACCGTGTCGGTTTCCTGAGTTTTGTTCTTGCCCGTCTTGATGGGACGACCGGCCAATTGAATCTGGATGCACGTGATCCTGTTGTGACAGCTGAAAGCTTCGCTTCTTCAATCAAGAAGCTTGCCGAAAATCCGGGGCTTGTAAATTTTATTGCTGAAAATGTCACCGGTGTGAACGCGCAGATCCGTGCCCTTTTTAACATTCCAGCCGAAGGACAGCAAGGACGTGCGGCCGCTTTAGACCGCGTTGGTTTCCTTAGCTTCATTCTTGCACGTCTGGACGGGACAACAGGACAGTTGAACCTGGATGCGCGTGATCCTGTGGTGACAGCCGAAAGTTTCATTGCGTCAATTAATAAACTGGCCGAAAATCCGGGACTCGTAAATTTTATTGCTGAAGACGTTACGGGCGTGAAAGCGCAAATCCGTGGTCTTTTTAATATTCCTGCGGAAGGACAGCCGGGGAGAGCCGAGGCTTTGAGCCGCGTCGGGTTCCTCAGTTTCATTCTGGCCCGCCTGGATGGACAGACCGGGCAGTTGAACCTGGATGCACAGAATCCAGTCGTGACAGCTGAAAGGTTTACGGCGGCAATCAATAAACTTGCTGAGAATCCTGCACTGGTAAATTTCATTGCAGAGTCCGACCTTAATCCGGTGGAAGCACAAATCCGGAGCTTCTTTAACATTCCGGCGGAAGGGCAGGCCGGACGGGACGCAGCTCTGACCCGAGTGGGTTTTCTCAGTTTTATTCTTGCGCGCCTGGATAGTCAGAGCGGACGCCTTGATCTGGATGCGCGCGGTCCGGTTGTGACAGCGGACAGTTTTACCGGGGCAATTCAGAAGCTCTCCCAAACGCCTGATTTTGTAACCTTTATCGGAGGTGCTGGCCTTGACCAGGCGCACAGCAAACTCCGTGATTTGTTTAATGTTCCTGCAGAAGGCCAGGCTGGCCGGATTGAAGCTCTGAGCCGAGTTGGTTTTCTGAGTTTTATTCTTGCCCGTCTGGACGGTGCCACAGGGCGGTTGAATCTGGACGTCCGGGAGCCGGTCGTGACTGTGGATCAATTTTCAGCAGCAGTCAACCGGTTGGCCTCAAACGAAGCCTTTGTGGATTTCATTGCAGATAATGTCACGGGAGTGACGGCTGAAATCCGGAAGCTGTTTGATGTTCCTGCCAGCAGCCCGGAGCGTGAAGCCGCGCTTAACCGCGTAGGTTTTCTCAGCTTCATGCTGCAGCGTCTTGATGGACAGACCGGACAGCTAAAGCTTGATGAAAAAAATCCACTTGTTACAGCAGATCAGTTTATGGCCGCAATCCAGAAACTTTCTCAATACCCTGGATTTGTCAATTTTGTGACCGGTAAAGAAGTCCAGGGCCCTCTAGCTGTTCTGCGGCAGGGAATTTTGAATGACGCCACTGGAGAAATTCCGGGTCTTTCTTTCTTCTTTCTGGGACGCATGAATGACGGCGGGGTTCTAAAGCTCGGAGAAACTCCTGGTCCCGCGACCCTGGAGGGGCTTACGAAAGCGTTTGAATATTTTAACACCAATCAGGCCGGTGCGGCTTCTCTGGCGAACTTTTTGACAGCCCGAATCACTTCAGGGCCGCTCCTGGCGATCCGTAATGCGTTTGCCACAGACAAGATTGGGAAAACAGCAGGACTTATCAGTTTCTTCCTTCAGCACATCGATGGAAACACGGGGCAATTAAATCTTGAAGGGAATCCCCCGGTGACGGTGGCGAGCTTCGGAAGCGCGCTTGATTATTTTGCGAGCGGCAGGCCCGAAACTACCGGCTTGGCGGCATTTCTCACCGGTAATGTGTCGGGGCCGGCGGCCATATTGCGTGATGCCTTGATTAATTCCAATGAGGTCGACGGCGGCAAGACCGCAGGGTTTATTTTCTTTTTTCTTCAAAAAATGCAGCGCCTGAACGGGGAAATGCAGATTGTCTTCGATTCTAATGGTGACGGAACTGTCAATCAAAGCGACAACCAGGTCAGCTCCATTTCGCTCGACCGCCTTGGCGACGCCCTGAATTTCTTCTACAACCGTGAAGAGGGCTCCGGTGTTTTTGCAAACTTTCTGGCGGGTAACCTGCCTCAAAACAGCCCGCTTCTGACCGTTAGAAATCAGATGGTTTCAGGTTCCGAGGCCGGAGCCCGCGCGCAGTTTTTCCTTTTCCGGTTTCTCGATTATCCGAACCCCAACCAGCGTTATCCCTTTAACCGCGGCAATACAAGCGCCATTGATCTGGCTCTGGATGCCAATCTAAACGGGATACTGACCGCAGACGGCCGTCGTGCAGATACTCTGGGCCAGACTTCGACCCCTGAACCGGGAGACCTCAATCTGCTGATGCGGTCCATCAAACATTTAGGACAGGGCTTGAATTATCTTCTTCCCGGTAACGCCGCAGACCGTGCCGATGCTGACATTTTGACCGCCTTTATTACGGGACAAGGGGACGTGATTGTGAAAGGGGGAGGCCTGGACCTTCTCATTCAAGCCATTGCAAATGACAAAACGGGCAAAATAAGCGGTGCAATTATCAGCAAGCTTGTGGAGCAGGCGTTTGAACTCGGTGGGAGAAAAATCAATGTCCCTGAAGGCAGCGATATCGATCCCTTTGACAGGACGCATGTTCCGCTTCATCTTCTGGCCCAGGTGCTCCGTTCATTCAACAATACAGACCCCGCCACGATTCAGAAAGCTAAAGATCTGATAGAAGAAGCCACGACGGGAACGACCAAGACTCCATCCAAACGCCAGATATTCGGCGTTTTTATCCCCCCTGTGACAGCCCCAATGGGGGGAGGAGCGGGAGGCGGTGGGGGCGGTAATTTTGGAGGCGGCGGCGTGGGGATTGGCGCGTCTTATTCTCCGCCGACCTTGCCGAACATCTCCGGAGGCATCAGCAGTTACGAGCGCTGGAGAGACCAGGAACGTCCGCCCTCAGATGTTGAGAGTATTCTCATCTCCGAGGATGTTTTTGACAACCTGATGATCCGGATCTACACCACGGAAAGTAATGGAGAGATCACTTTCTCACTCAGGCTTTTCATTGATGGCGAGCAGATTGATGCTCGTGACATTATCAAAATCAAGTCCGGCGAAAAGATGGATCTGCATGTCGGTAAAGGAAATATTAATGACAACGGCGTGATCGAAGAAGGCCCTTCGGCTCATGGTGACAACCTTATCGTCATCCGGGTTTACAGTTCAACACATCCTGACCGGGTGATCTTTATTGTTTATGACCGGACCACCCGAAGAATCATTCGCGTGATTGAAGGCAACACCAATACGGTCGTTTCCGAAGACGGAAATGTTCTTGTGATCGGAAGCGAGCGGATTGCCACCGAGATCCAGCGCCGGGAGCAGGCACCTTCCGAAGAAGGACCGCGTGAGGAAGAAGTTAGCGCTGAAATTCCTGCTCAACTGCAGACGAGTGTTTTGCCGCCGGCCTCGGAGGCTGTCGTAAACCAGGCTGTGCAAGCCGCTCAGAGTAATGTCCTGTCCCCGGAGGCGGTTGATCAGGTCATGACTCAGATGGGTGTCGAAGAGGAGACTGCACGGGATGCCGCCTTCTTTGATCTTGGAGATGCTTTTGGAATGGCGGGTCAGATCGGCCTTGGGGCTGTAGCCTTGGCTGTCATGGGGGTTGTGCAGGCTGAAAGCAGCCGTAAGGATGAGGAAGAGGGAGGGCCGGCGCTCCGGCTTCCGGATACGAAACGCAGCGAGCTTCGGCAAACGCCTTTTGACGTGCTTGTGGAACTTTCCGATCAGCCCGTTTCCCGGAGGACATTCCTGCGCGCCCTTGCGAGCGGGACTCTGTCACTTCTCGCGCTTTTGGGTTTGACTTCGGATGCAAGACCGCAGGAAGGCGGCGCGCGTGTGGACACAGGTCTATCCCGTCTCTTTGATTCTTTCAAGGAAATGCTCGACCGAGTTCTGACCCGGCGTGCGGGACGCTCTGTGACATCACCGCTTCAGGCCCGGACTTTTCTTCCGCCTTTTGTTACAGCGCTCCAGAGGGCTTCCACGGAGCCTGTGCGCACGGACATGAAAAATGTCCCGCGTAATTCCGAAACTCTGTACAGCGGGGCGATGACGCGGATTTTTGGCGATATCCTCGAGCTGCCGCTTGACCCATCTCCAACAGTCAATACGCTCAGTTCCAAAGATTGGGAAATTCAATTTCTTAATCCCTTGATGCAGGGATTTGGCTTTAAGGGAGACCGTGAGAAGGAAAGACAATTTGTACGCCTTCTGACAACGGAAGTGGCAGAAGTGAAAGGACGCCTCCTCGGCATGCAGCGTGCCGGACTTATTACAAAGTCCTCAGATATACCTTCGCCCATGGAAGTCTGGGCCAGCGGCGCACTGGATATCGATCAGTGGGCTGAACTCAACCGTCATTGGGCGGCTATACGCTGGCAGCCGAAGTTTGATATCGAAATCATTCTTGGCATCGCGGTTTTCCTTGCCCGGCAGGAAATGGAACGCCAACTGATTGTTCGACGAATGCCCAGCGCGCAGAATTTTCTCAACCGCGATTACTTTTTCGGAATGCTTGAGTCCTCTCTGGCTACGGCAGATATCAATGTGCGCAATAGAATACGTCAGGGTGAATTCAACAGTACGGTTGCGGGTTTTATCCAGGCAGCGGCCTTTGGTGAAACCTGGGCATCCTTGGGAGGGCGTTCCCGGCTTGTGGTGCCTGGAGCAGGAATCGATGAACAGCAGCGGACCGTAGAAATTCTGGCCGTGATGCTTGGAGGGCTTGACCGTGCGGAGCTGGCGCGCGGCATGCGCGGACAGATCAGGCCCGGACCCTTTGCGCAGCTGACACGGGACACGCGTCATGAAGTCGACCAGATGGAAATTGCCGGTGTTTTATTTCCGGTTCTTGTCGCGAGCAAGGCCCTTTGGATTTCTCCGCAGGCTGGAGTCAGCGATATTATCAACGCCCAGAACTTCAACGCGGTCATTGAAACATACACAGCCATTGAGCGCAGCGGAGTGATGGATCAGCTGTACCTCCCGCAGGATAATCCCACTCTCAAACAGATGCTGCTTGACTGGAGGGCTGGCAAATTCCGCCTTCGTGACGGTATTCCTGTTTATCCGGACGTCTTTAGACTGAGCAATTACGACATTGCCAATTTTGACTACACACGTGCGCCCCCTGGAACAAGACGGAGACTTCTGGACATGCAGGACCTCCAGCGCCGTCTTGCGGCTACGAACGCGGATGCCGGCCGGCACATGCAGTATGAAATTGTCCGTGAGCTGCTCCGGATCGCCGTGATGACGGATGTGACGCGCAAGATGTTCTGGGTGCGTTACGGTGTTGAAAAAGGTATGGTGGTCATTGACCGTTCAAATCCGGGGCGCATTCGTGTCCGCATTGACGGTCTTCTCCAGAAAATGCGCAACATGCGGGACATCCTTCCCTTTGTCAACCGATTCGCGGGCCGTGATCTCAATCTCAATGAACCGAACGATATGGGTTTTCTTTCCGCTATGGAAACCGATATGACGCGTAAAAGGCTCATCTCGCCTCATTATTCATTCCTCCTTTATCTGGCCTCGGAAACGGATGTAAGAGCGAATTTGCAGAGTCTGCTTTTTGAACTTACAGGGGATGAGCGTTGGAAAAGAGGATTTGATTTTATGGATTCCACAACAGGTCCCGTTCAGACGGGGTTTGTCATGGAAGTGGTCCGCAGCCTCGCTGTAGAAGGATGGTCGCCCATCCAGATCCGCCGGATGGCGGAATTTATCCGGGAAGCCGGACGTGACCGCGTTTTCCGCCTCGGCAACGACTTTTGGACATCTTTTGGGACTGCGCTTGGACAGCGTGTCGAAAACTTTTCGGGAAATTTTCTCAGATGGACGCCTGAAACTCAGGGGAGGATGATGGCTTTTCTTAAAGTAGGTGCGCGAAAAGGCTGGCGACAGACCTATGGTGATTTCATGGGAATGAGAACTTACCTCAATGAAGTTGCTGCCGAAGATGCGAGAAACCGCAACACGCGCAGACGTGATGCGATTCTTCAGCGTGCCGAAGCTTTTGAGCGGGCTCTTATCGGTGTGGCGGCCGATGCACGTGTGGATTATCTTCCGCTGACACCGGCAAGAATAATGACAAATCCAAAATCCCAGGGTGTTTTCATCGGCTGGGTTCTTGAGCAGGCGCGTGATGCGGGGCATATCGATACCGCAATCCGTGAACTTGACGCTCAAAAGGACAAGGAAAAAGAAAAAGGCGGCGGACGCTCCGAACTCCGCACAACGGAACAACCTGATAAACCTGCTCGTGGAGTTTCCCGGCGCGATTTTCTGCGTCTAGGAGCTATGTTTGGTGCCGGGGCTGTCGTGGCCGGATTCCCGGGTGCTGCCGCTGCGCAGGAACAACCAAGGCAAAATGCCGAGGTTCCGCAGAGAGGGCCTGTGCAGGGTGCGCCCTTCGGTATTCCGCGGGGCCATCAGGGTTTTATTCCTCAGCCACAAAATGAAAATATGATGCAGGTTGCCTTTATGCAGGAAGGCCGTGTTCAGCCGCCGATCCTACCTGTTACGGGTCCGACAACCGGTACTGGAGACTGGAGTGCGCCTTATCAGGAAATTTTAAGAAACAATGCGCAGCGCAGAGAGCTCATTGAGGATGCTATCCGGCTCCATGAAATTCTTTCTCCCGCCGAAGCGAGGCTGACGGTGGCCCAGGTCGAAGCCGGGCTTCGTAATCAGGATGCTTCAATCCGGGGCTTGGTTTTGGGCTGGGCAAGGACTCGTATCGAAGGCGGGTGGGCTGAAACGCGGGGGCTCGCGGCAGGATTGCAGCAGCTTTTCCGGGACAATGATAAAAAAGAAGAGATCCTTCGAGAAGCGCAAATCCTTGCTGATTTTCAGCATGGCAAAGGTGAAGTGGAAATACGCAACGCCTTGGCCCGGCCCGGTGAATCAGAAATCAAAAGCAATATTGCCCGGGGGCTTGTGATTGGGTGGGCCCGCTTCAGGATATCCCAAAGCGTGAGCGTGGATGAAAGCTGGCGCCAGACACGCGGTGTCGCTAGCGAGATCATAGAACGTCTTACTGAACTCGAAGGAAGTGCCGCGCATAAAAATGATTTTTACGGAACAACGCTCAGGCTCTTCTTCCTGGACCGCAATCAGACAGGGGCTGCTGTCCCGGCAAATCCGGGAATCGCAGATTTCCGCCGAGTCGAGGAACGGTGGAATTTTCTGACGGGCTTGACGGCCGCTCTCGTTATGGAATTCCGGGAAGGACTTTCTCATCAGGACAGACCGATTTCAAATCTTGATAAATATACGAAACATACCCGGAATCTTCATCACATGCTGACCAGCGTCAGGCCGGAACTTGAAACATATTACCGCGGAATCAAACGCCCGGTGTCTCTCGATCCGGGAACACGCAGCCTCGGCAACCGCCGATTTATTTGGGGTGAATACGCTGCCCGGCTGAAAATGATCGAAGAAATTTACTCGCGCTATGACATTACTCCCGAACAGATTACCCAGACGCTCACGAGTCTTGTCCGTACCCAGTCTGCGGCCTCCAGGAAGTGGCGGACCTTGGAAGATGCGGAAAATGTTTATTACTACCGGCTGTATTTTCTGGGCCGCAGGAACGGCGAGGTTCTTTCCGAAGAGGGCCAGACTTTCAGTCAGCTTCGGAATTCCTTGAGCGTTGAAGATTTTTTTGAGCTCATTGCGTACATCAAAAAAGTTGAGTCGATTGTGGGGGACGATATCGTCCGGGAGTTGCGCTCCTGGCAGCGGACCCCGGACAGCCGGCCGGCGTGGCTGACCGCCGCAGATCTTGATGACATGGTTAAATACACGGCGGGGGAAGCCGGCAATGAAAATGCCGAGGGTTTGAAAAACCGCATTGTGATTGATGGTGAAGCTGTAACGTTAGCTATTTACTTCATGCTTCGTCAGAGTAACCTTCCTGATGGCGAGCGGCTGTCGCTCGCGCAGGCCAAAGAGTCGTTCTTCAACAAGAGCCGCAAAGAAATCTATCTCCAGGCGTTGTACATGACCTACCACCAGGAAGTCCGTGGAACGCCCGAACGTCTTCCCAGAGGCGATCTCGCACCTTATTTGAACCAGATCGAATCGGGCTCCAGAAGCCTCGATGATATTGCGCGGGTTTTCAAATATCACGGCATGCTGCGATCCCGTATGCAGGAAGTCCTTCCCGATAAAGTGATTCAGGAGCTTCAAGGTCTAAGGGGTGAGAGCATCACGGACGCTGAAAGGCAGGACCTGCTTGCGAAGCTTTCCCGTTTAACAGAAGCTCAGCTGATTGGTATGGCTGCCTATATTCAGGAGCGTCAAAGACTCGGACTTCTCGGCTCTTCCCACGCGGCGGTGGCGCGGCATCTGGACAACTGGATTGGCGACGCGGCATTTATTCTCGCCGAACTTTGGCAGAATTCCAAAAGCGGAAACTTTCTGCCCTTTGACATCATCAATTCTGCGGTTGATATTTTCCGCGAAGGCGAGCCTGTGCTTACGAGTGCGAAACGCCGCACGGTTCACCAGCGTTTCCGCACCATTTTTCAGCTGGATCCCAGCTACCGCGACTTCGGCGATGAAGCCCTGAATCTTTTACGCCGGCTCAGAATCAACTATTACGTCATCTATAAAAAATTTCTGGATGAAAATCAGGAGGCTTGGTGGTTGACTCAATGGGCGGGACTTGAAACAGCCCTGCGCGCAGCCGGTATCACGCGCACCTCTGAAATCGAATCTTTTCAGCGCGAATTTATGGCACGGATGGCTTCCGTGGAGACTCAGTTTACCGAATCCGTTGAAAACAGCATCAACCGCGCCAGGGACCGTGACCGCGTTGTTGCTGTCCCGGCAGAAGCCGACATGGCCGCCCAATTCGACGCTTTCAAGAATTTTATCGCTCCCCGGATCATTTCAAACCTGGCCAGATCCGCGGCCCGGGATCAAAGGGTCAGAGCGCGCCGTGAAAAAGTTCAGGCTGAAGAGCGTGTGCTTCAGGGGTTCATGGAGCGTCTTCAAAATGCACGCGATGCCCGCAGCCGTGCCAATCAGATTCTATTGACTAATGATGCGGAACGGCAGCGAGTCGCGGCTGTTTTGCGCGAGCGTTCACCTCTTCCGCTTACAAACGGAGAAGTCACATTTCTCATCAATAAAATGGTCGAGCTCGGCTATGACGTTAATGAAGCCCTGCTTCGTTTTGTGGAGCTTCCGCGCGTGTTGTTTCCGAGAATATACAGACAGGCTACAGGTCAGGATATTGATTGGCGCAGCAATCCCGGACGGATCACGGCTTTTACAGATCCGATCTTTCAGCGCTGGGGATATGTAGCAGAACAAGATGGAGCGATCCGCAATGAGATCAACCGGGCCTTGAATGCTCTTGCTGAAAAGGGCGTGACCACAAACCGGACAGTTCGTGAGGGCCTGATGGATGAAATGGAAAATCTTAAGGACCGCCTCGAACTTTCCCAGCATCTCTCCGCCCGGCTCGGAGAATATGGCGGGCGTTACAGCCGCGAATCAGAACGTGCCGGACTTTCCAGCCGCGTCGCAGCGGACGCTCTCAACGGAGGCGTCGCAAGAGAAGATCTTACGGACTGGATTGCAATTTCGGGGCAGCTGCGGGACAGCATTCAGGCCCTGAGAGGTGTGGTTCTGGACAGAGAGGTTCTTTTCCGGACGGACATTCTGCTTCGGCTCGGTGTTGCGGAGCTTTATGAACGCCCGAAGCCGAAGGCCGATGAAAAAGAAGAGATAAAAAATGAAATCCGCAGGATGCTTCAGCCTGTTTTTACAGAAGCGGCAACCATTGCCCAGCGGACGATCGTCGATACTCTGCTCACAAGCCCCAGCCTGATTGCTAATCTTGCCGGCCAGCTTGCCGCAAGGCCCGAATTGGCAGAAGAGATAGTCAATAGAATCGCGGAGCGGATGGATCAGCAGAACATGCGCCGTGAGGATCTTGTCAACCTGGCCAGAGAAGCCAACCGTTTTATCGAAGTGCTTAGGCAGCTTAAAGACGATGCTGCGAACCGCTCCATTTTTGACGAGGCTGTTGCTCCCGTCGGAGCTATTGATCTCCTTGAAGCCATGATGTATGCCGATGCGACGGAACCGGATCCGCTCAAACGCCTCGACCTTATTCACATTATTTTCCGGGACATGCCGTCCAGGGATGTGCAGCGTTTTGAACGCAAGGTTTCGCAAGGCTTGAACGAGGCTTTCCGCCAGAACGAATTAAAGAGATTCCGCAATATTGCGCCTATGCCTGAACGGCCCTGGTGGTCCAAGCTTCTCAATGTTGAAGAGAAAGGGTTTGGAAATATTCTCAAGGGTGCTCTTATTTTTGCCGCAGCGACGTCTCTTTACAGGGTCTTTGCAAAAAAAGCTCTGAAAGATCCTCTGGCTGGGAAGGTGGATAATTTAAAGTACTGGAGTCCGAATCAGCTTTATAGATACAGCCTTCTGCTTTTTAACTTTCTGACTGATTTCTGGACCAGTTTCCTGATCCTGTGGAATCTTTCGATCTTCATGCCGTATGCAGTGGCTTTTTCACCTGTTGCTGCAATTGTTTTTCTGGCCGTCACGGCATACCTGCTTAGGATTTTCCCTGTCATTAATTTGGGGCAGACGATTGTTTACCCGCAGGTGACGGCCATTGCTGCCATATGGGGCGTTGTGGGTGGGCTTGTCCTTCTTGGCCCCGGCCCTGTCCTGGCAGCCTTTACAGCACTTTTTCAGATGAAAGTCCTGGTCGTGATTCTCGCAGCGCACATTCTCCTTCTGATCACGACATCAAGCTGGTTCAAGCGGATGTTAAAATCACCGGTGGGCTATATCGAAAGCCAGCAGGCTTATGACGCTGTGAAAGCGACTGGGCTTTTTGACCGTAATCCCACAACGCCTATCCATGAACTTCCTGCTGAACAGCGCATCCCGACCGATGTTATGGGGCTGAAAGAGGATGAAATCAACATGGAGCTTCGTCCCTGGCTCCCGGAAGGCAAGAGCCTTGCGAGTTTTGAGGTCAAGCTGGATGAAGTGCTGAAGAAAATGGCCTATTCCGCCCGCGGGAATAATGACCGGAAAATGAAATTTGTGCTTCAGCTCAATGGCCCGATGTTTAATGATCCCGCTAAGTTTACTGACCCCAATGCGAGGGTGAGCTTCGGTGCAGATTCGATGACGTATCCGGAATTTTTCACTTATCTTCAGAATAAAATCCGCCCTTACTGGGATGAGTTCACATGGACGGATGAACAGGGCGTTGTTCACGGCGGCCATGAGCGCTTGCAGCTTCATATTATGCCGGGAGGAAGAAAGCCTGCACTGGCGGCACGCATGATGCGTTATAACCGCTGGGGTGAAGACGGCTCTCCGGGCAAATTGTGGGGACAGAAAGAATACGAGTACCGCACGGGCCTTTATCAGCAGGCGATCGGGGCGGGTGTTGAACCACCCTCCGGCTCCTGGAACCCTGCCGATTGGCTGCCGCAGAGTTTTGAAGTGAATGGCAATACCTACTGGATCGGAATGCCTCATTTGGCGATCCAGGCTGCACAGGCCGCGGGCGGTCAAGCGAACAGGCAGTTCGCGCTGATCCCTCCCTTTATGACAAAACCCTGGCTGACGGGAATTATCGGAAATGAACCGGCTCAGCCTTTCATCGGCTGGCAGGAAGCGCAGAACCTCAACTACATGCAGTCGTTTGCCCCTCGTGCACCGAATGACAAGCGTGCCCGTTACTGGAATAACATGGATGATACGAACAACTTTGCTCCGGGAGGTGCCCTTTACACCTTTAAGGTCATGCAGGAGCAGGACCCCATGACAGAAGACCATGTTCCGGTTTTCAGCATGTTCCAGGGACGTACTGACTATTTCCTGCCGTATGAAGGTGTTCAGGCCAGTACGTTGTGGGGGCACCAGGGCCAAACCGCTCACAGCAATCTCTGGTTCATGCAGCGTGTCTGGGCACGCCTTATTGATTTTCTCCGAATGTTCGGCAAATACGGAGGCTCGATTGATGCGACAGACAATCTTTTTGCCCCGCGCGAAGGCTTTCCGTTAGGGCTGTATTTTACAAGGCTCTGGTACTTTTCAGGCATCCTGGCGACCCGCCTTGAAGAATTCAAAACCACACCCGCAGGCGTGGTGTCCGTAGTTCAGACCCAGGGGGATGTGGACGGCATTTTCAACAAGGTTATTTTTGGGACGCATAATAGTGAAGACGAAATTGTCAGCTACACGTCAGAAGATGCCAATGCGATCTGGGCCGCAGCCAAAGGCCATGCGCACCATGATCCTATTCATCCGAAAGCAAAAAGAACGTTCGAGGTCTTAATCCGGAAAATTGCCAGTACGGCAACGCCGCCGATCCGCTCCATAAGCCCGGGCATGATCGAACGTCCTGATCGCGGGCCGATCATTGTTGATGACCGGCCTCTGGGTCTTATTTTTGAATTCTGGCGTCTTTTCAACAAATGGATTCCTTCGTTTGATATTCCGTCGTGGCACGCTGCGCATCAGGCCAAAGTCGTTGCCCAATTTGACCGTGCGCATTTGCTGGCCAGTCTCGTGGACCGGGGGCTGTATTCAGAAATTCTTTTTGGTGCACTGCTGGCCATGGGGGCATCGCTGGTTTTCTACTTCTTTGGTTTTCTTGAAGTCCGGTACGTCATGGCCGCGTGGTATTTGACGCTGGTGATTCTGACCAGCTTGATTCACTCCAAGGTAACCGGACCGCTTTTTGAAAAAGTCGAACGCTATCCCGACAAGAAAATGAGCGGCGTTGGAGGGGCGGTCTTTGGCGCTTTTTACGGAGCGGGCTTGGGGTATCTCCTTGTTTATTTCGCGGGTGCTGCGGCTGTTTTGCCGACGGCGGGTGCAGCCATTGTCGCGGGAGCTGTCATAGGTATTGTCCTGGGGGCCTTGAAGGGAAGAAATCCCGTCCTGACTTTTCTCCAGAGGACTTTTTATGCTCCCTATGTGGCTGTCAGAGTAGCTCTCTGGGATGTGCCGCAATCAAATGGAGAACTTGTCTCTTCTAACCCGGCGTTTCTGCCTCAAATCCTGACCAAACCGCCAGTTCTTGTGCGGGCGGTCATCAGCTGGCTGAGAAACATTATTTATGGCGGTGCAGGTTCGGGCTGGCTTACAAATCCTGTGGAAACGGGGACGGAGCCTGTTTGGGAATACATCCGTCTTTACAATGCGCCCTTTACTGTGGCCGCGGCCTTTGGATTGATCTTTATCGGTGCCACAACGCTTGGCCTTTCCACCTGGGCGACAGCGGTCATTGGTCTTGGACTTGGCGCGTATGTTTCAACAGTTCTCTTCCGCTCCGATGACTATCAGGCGCTGGTGAGCGGTGCCAGGTCCGTCACGCCGACAGGGAAAAGCACTTCCTTTTTTGCCATGTTCGGCCGGGCGGTCGTCAATTATCCCGGGTCCGTTGTCAGGGGTTTCCGGGATTTCGGTAATAAAATTTTCCGGAAGCTGCTTCCAAACATGGATGAAAAGAACCGCGATTGGACTTATGCAAGGTTTATGCGGGCGACCATGGCTGCTTCTCTGCCGTTCTTAATTTTAGGAGGGGCCGGCATTTTTGCGCACGCTTTAGCGAGCTGGATACCGCTTCACTGGATTCTGCTTGCTAGCCCCGTGCTTCTGGCCTGGTTTACTTCGCCTTATGCGGGCATTCTTCTGGGAATTCACTTTAAAGGAAAGAAAGAGAATTGGGTGCCGTGGATTAACTGGGGGATCGGAGTCGGTTCCTTTTTAATTGCCGTTGCGCTTCACCTGCCGGCTTTCCAGCCTTTTCTCGGCGGGTACCTGGAAATGATGGCAAAACTTCCGCTTCCCATAGCGTCCTCTTACATGGGGGCTGACACCACTCTGCCTATGGGTTTTCTCGCACCTGTCCTGAACATCAGTTCGGGTTTCGTTTTCATTCACTCCCTGATTCTATCCGGTGAAATCCTGCTTCTTGTCGGAGGTTTTCTGTTCAGCATCTATCACACGATCAGGCGGATTATTGAAAAGGCCAAAGAGCGGTATCAAGACCGCGGCTACTTGCTGATGGCCGGTGTGGCCGGTCTTGCACTCGTCGTCGGACTTGCGACAAAGCCGAAAGAGCAATTTGCGGAAGAAGAGCGGCCCGCGGCGGCGAGCCAGATTAATGACGCTGTTTCTTTCCGGGATCGAAATGTGGTGCTTCAGCAGGGCGGCTGGCGTGTGGAAGGGAATGTGGATACAGGGCCTGATGCCGTGGACATGACTGTGAGTGCGAATGGTGATGCCCGCACTTTTTCTGAATTGAAACTTCTCGTGGGTAAAGAGCAGGTGTTTTCTTTCAAGGGCAACGGCTATTTTCGCGTTCGCCAGCCCGGAAAAGAGTGGGGCACCAGCTTTATTCTTCCCGGTTTCTGGAGTGAAGGGCAGTACTTCCATAACCCGCGTGTCGTAAGCCCAAAAGTCAGTTATGATCAGGCTCTGGATGCGATTGTCCTGGAAGGGGGGCTTCAGGATAGATCTGGAAAAATCAGTTCTGACAATCTCCGTTTTGTTTTCAAGAAAGACGGAAACATTGAAATTTCATTTACATTAAAAGCCGCCCGTGATTTTACGATCGATGCGAACCGTATTGCCAACGGCGAAGGATTGAGAGTCCTGCAGCTCAGTTCCATGAATGTTGGAAAAACATGGGATGCGGATGTGGCTGTTTATACGGATGTCACGGGCCAGCGCAGAGAAGGCCTTCCCCAGCCTGGAGCGCTCACCTTTCCGAAAACTTCGCCTATGAAAGACGGAGCGCCGCTGGTGCTTGCGAACACAACGCCCAAGGACGGGCGAAATGCAGGAGCTCTCTTTATACAACCTCTGAACTTTCAAGCGGTTCCCCAGGGTTATACAACCCCTTCCGTGAACCAGAATGATGACAACTGGACACTTCAGCTTCAACCCGTGAACCTTAGAGACAGCTACAAATCTGGAGAAGAAATCGGAACTTTCCGGTTCTTGGTCGGGCCTCACACCGAAGTTGTTCCGCCGCCGGCAAAACCGCGCTCCGAGCTTCGTGAAGCGGCGCCTGTGGAGCTTGAGAGAGCTGTCGCGGAAACGACCTCGCTTCGTCTTGAAGCTGTGAAACAGTCGATGGCGGACA
>CAYRBY010000040.1:7776-17984 GCA_964422635.1 uncultured bacterium | reverse complement strand
GTAATGGAAAAGGGACATGATGTTATAGCCAATGTCCTGCGCTGGGTCAGGTATAACGCGGATGACTTCGACAACGCCCAGGCGGTTCATGAGCTTCATGAGATTCGCCACGCCTTCGCGCAGATCCAGAGACGGGACCGCGGAACGGCTTAAGTCATTGAGAAGCCGGAGGCCGGGCTTGAAGGCCGAAGCCATGGCCTCGATCTTGCGGCAAATCCCTTCGATTTCGGGTACCGTGGTTTCTCCTTCAAAAGAAATGTGAAGGAGATTTTTAACAGCGTCAAAATTCGCAGTGATCATTTAAAAAAAGCGTCATGAATCCGGGTTTCGGGGGAAATGTTTCAGAAAATAAATGACCTAAAAACGTAACCCCCGTCAGCAGATTCGGGGAAGCTGTTCACCAGAGAGCATATCCACAATCCGGGAAGTGCCGATTTTTGTTACCAGGGTCACACGGCCCGGCTCTCCCGCTTTGATCTCCCCGATAATCCTGGGGGTGAAGGCCTTATCTTCTCCGATGATTTCCAGGGCCTGAGAGGCTTGCTCTGCGGGAACAATCGCGGCAAAGCGTCCTTCATTGGCCACATACAAAGGATCAAAGCCCAGAAGTTCGCAGGCGCCCCTGACATCTTCACGGACCGAAAGGGCGTTTTCCTGGATTTCAATACCGGCGCTGCCTTCACTGGCGATCTCATTAAGGGCGCTTGCCAGCCCCCCGCGGGTCAGATCTCTGAGGCAATGGATCTCAATGCCGCGCTGAACCAGTCTGTTCACTGCTTCGTGAACCGGTGCGGAATCACTTTCAATTTTGCTTTCAAAGGAAAGCCCTTCCCGGACGGCCATAATGGCGATCCCATGTCTTCCGATATCTCCGTTGATAATAATTTTGTCACCGGGCCGGATACTTTTGGGGCCGATGGCGAGGGAATGCTCAATCAAGCCAATGCCCGCTGTGTTAATGAAGATGCCGTCCCCTTTTCCCTTGTCGACCACCTTGGTGTCACCGGTCACAAGCTGGACTCCGGTCAGGTCCGCCGCGGCTTTCATGGATTGAACAATTCTCCAGAGCGTTTCCATGGGAAGGCCTTCTTCAAGTATGAACCCGGCGCTCAAATAAAGGGGTTTGGCGCCGCACATGGCGAGATCATTGACGGTGCCGTAAACGGCCATGCTGCCGATATCTCCGCCCGGGAAAAACAGCGGATGGACCACATAAGAGTCGGTCGTGAAGGCAAACCGCGACCCGTTCTGGCTGAAGACCGCGCCGTCATGTTTCTGGCCAAGCATGGGGTTGTTAAATGCCGGCATGATCATTTGCTCAATGAGCTGATTCATGAGTTTACCGCCTCCGCCATGGGCGAGCAGCACGTTCGGATAATCCGTAAGCGGCAGAGGGCAGCTGAGATTAAAGCCGTTGTTCATGAATTCCTTTTTTCCGCCGGAATTTTTGTTCCTCGGTAACGGTAATAAGCCGCGCAGGCCCCTTCAGTAGAAACCATCGTTGCCCCAAACGGGCGCTCGGGCGTGCAGCGGCTTCCAAAGGCCGCGCACTCATAAGGCTTTTTAATGCCCTGCAAAATCAGACCGCTGATGCATTCGCTGTTTTCTTCAGCGGTGTACGAGGCTACGGAAAAACGTTTCTCGGCATCAAAGCCGGCATATTTCTCACGCAGTCCGAATCCGCTTTGGGGGATTTCCCCGACCCCGCGCCATTTGCGGGGAATGATACAAAAAACTTCCTGCAGTAAATCCCGGGCCGGTTCGTTGCCCTGACGGCGGACGGAC
This sequence comes from uncultured bacterium, assembly GCA_964422635.1. Lineage (GTDB taxonomy): Bacteria > Omnitrophota > Omnitrophia > Omnitrophales > Aquincolibacteriaceae > ZLKRG04. The sequence continues at coordinate 16,199 of CAYRBY010000040.1, read as the reverse complement.
CTGGAGTACTGATTCTCCACGCATGCGCGGCCCTCTTCAAGCTGGCGCACGCACATGTAAATTCCCTGAAGAATATCGAGCGGTTCAAACCCCGTCACAACAATCGGGATGCGGTATTTTTCAGCAAGGGGTTCATACTCGGTATACCCCATAATGGAACACACATGCCCTGCGGCAAGAAAGCCCTGCACCCGGTTTTGAGGCGATGAAAGAATCGCTTCCATGGCCGGAGGAACGAGCACGTGCGAGACAAGAATTGAAAAATTACGGATGCCTTTCTGGCTGGCCTGATAAACGGCCATTCCGTTGGCAGGCGCCGTGGTTTCAAAGCCGACCGCAAAGAAAACAACTTCTTTACCGGGAAACTCTTCGGCAAGTTTCAAGGCATCAAGCGGTGAATAGACAATCCGGATGTCGCCGCCCTGGGCTTTGACCGAGAACAGATCTTTTTTTGATCCGGGGACGCGAAGCATATCGCCGAAGGAACAAAAGATCACGTTGGATCTTGAGGCAATCTCAATGGCTTTATCAATCAGTTCGAGCGGGGTCACGCAAACCGGGCATCCGGGGCCGTGAACCAGTTCTATTTTGTCGGGCAGCAATTCATCGATTCCGAATTTGACGATGGAATGCGTCTGGCCTCCGCATATTTCCATGATCGTCCAGGGCCTTGAGACCGCCTCATGAATCATTCCGGAATACTTGCGCGCGGCCTCTGTGCCGCGGTATTCATCCAGATATTTCATCAAGCTCCCCCATTTGTTCCAGGTACTCAAAGACTTTCCTGGCCTCGGCTTCATCAACAAGGCTGATGGCAAAGCCTACATGCACAATCGCATAATCCCCCACCTTGGCTTCAGGGACATAGGCAAGACTCACTTCTTTGAAAATTCCTCCGAAACTCACTTTTCCTTTCCGGAACAGCGGCTCATCATCGGAAATAAAAACAATTTTACCGGGGACAGCCAGACACATAAGTGTTCCTTTCGAGCGGGGCGTTGACTTTTAAAATCCGGGCAGCGCCTGCAATCTGCCCTAAAGCAATTCCCCCGTCATTCGGCGGAATTCTTTGATGCCAATAGGGAGTGAAACCTTTTTGGCGAAGCAGCGTGATGGTGCGCTCCAGCAGGTATTTATTTTGAAAGCATCCGCCGGTCAGAACTATTTTGGGTTCCGCGGCGGACAGCGCAGCCTGAAGAATGCCTTCGGCAAGCGTGTTATGAAACTTGGCGGCAATCTTTCCCACGGGAATGCCGTTCTCCTGGTCCGCCAAAATCCCACGGATAAGCGGCTCCCAATCCAGCACCGGCATTGCATCATGTGACGCATCCAGCGGGGCAAAGAAAACAGGATAACGCTCGTCTGTTTCATGTCCAGTGACAGCAAACTCAAGTTCCATGGCGGCCTGCCCTTCAAAATGCTGGATCATCCGGATGCCTAAAAGGGCCGAAGCCGCATCAAAGAGCCTGCCCGCGCTGGAGGTCACGGGAGAATGAATATTCAGTTTAAGCATGGCCCCGAAGACCTCGAGTTCCTGCTGTTCAAAGGATTCGAGAACACTGGATTTCATCTCGAATACAGAGTCTCCGAAAATTTCATAAAGCACCGCGAGGGCGCAGCGCCGCGGCTCTTGAATGGCCTTGATTCCCCCCGGCAGTTTAAACCTGCGAAGGTGCCCGGTCCGGACATAATCGTGAGAATCAACCCGTAGAAATTCTCCGCCCCAGACTGTTCCGTCCGCACCGTAACCTGTACCGTCCCAGGCAATGCCTAAAACAGGTCCCTCCAATTCGTTCTCAGCCATGCACGACAGGACATGCGCGTAATGATGCTGAACTTGAATGACCGGGAGCCCCGTCTTTTTTGCATGCTGGTTCGAATGATAATCAGGGTGGCAGTCTGCGGCAATGACCGACGGGGCCTTTTCGTAAAGTCCTTTAAAGGTATGAATGGCGTTCTTAAAGGCATGCACCGATTTTTCTGTTTCCAGGTCTCCAATGTGCTGGCTGATAAAAATTTGATCGCCCACCGATTGGGCGATGACATTTTTAAGATGGGCGCCCACGGCAAGGATTGATTCTCCTGACAACCCCGGAAGTGTGACCGGCAGCGGGGCATAGCCCCGGCTGCGCCGCAGGATCATTTCCCTGCCCATCATGATCCGGGCAATGGAATCGTCCATTTGACGGGCAATGGGACGGTTATGAACAAGAAAATAATCCGCGGCTGCCTGCAGCCGCTGAAGCGCCTCAAACTCATCGGTAATGATGGGTTCATCGGAGATGTTGCCGCTGGTTGCCACAAGAGGTGTGTTCAAGTCCGAAAGCAGTAAGTGATGAAGCGGGGTGTTCGGAAGCATAAACCCCAGGTACGGGTTTCCCGGAGCAACGGCCCTGGAAATTTGGCAGGAATCCGGACGCCTCATCAATAGAACAATCGGCGCCTCGGGAGAGGTCAGGAGTCTTTCTTCAGCCTCTGAAACATGGCAGTACTGCTTGACGGTCTCAAGGTCCGGTGACATGAGGGCAAACGGTTTTTCTTCGCGGCATTTGTCTTTCCGGAGCCTGAGCACTGCACCGGAATTTCGAGCGTCCGCCAAAAGCTGAAACCCTCCCAAGCCTTTGAGGGCCACAATTTTTCCCTGACGAATGGCCTGGACGGCAAGCTCCAGCGCCTGGTCATGTGAGGCAAGAATCTTTCCCTGTTTGTCCCACAGCTCAAGATGCGGGCCGCATTGGGGACACGCGTTGGGCTGGGCATGAAACCGGCGGTCCTCCGGGTCCGTAAACTCCCTCTCACAGGCCTCGCACATCTGAAAATTTTTCATGACCGTGCGGCACCGGTCATAAGGCAATGCTTCGATGATGCTGAAACGGGGGCCGCAGTGCGCGCAGTTTGTAAAGGGGTAACGGTAGCGCCGGTTTGCGGGGTCAAAAATTTCAGACCTGCAGTTTGTGCACGCGGCGATGTCAGGCATGACAAACGCCGTCTTCGCGCCGAGCTCTTCACTTTCGCGGATCTCAAAAAATTCGTACCCTTTCGGGTCAAGGCAGGAAGTCTCAAGACTCTGGATGGAGGCGGATTCGGGTTTTGCAATCCACAAACGGGCAAGCAATTGCTCGAGGTGTTGGGCCTCGCCTTCGGCCTCGATGAAGACGCCATGGGAAGTATTCGAAACCCAGCCTTTTAATTGCAGCTCGCAGGCCAGACGGTAAACAAAGGGGCGGAACCCTACTCCCTGCACCAGGCCCCGGACCGCGATCCGCAGCCGCGCTTGTGTTCCGGCGGCTTTAAGTTCTTCGGACGCGGTCATTTTCTAAACCCCGCTCAAATTCCAAGGATCCGGACTACGAGCCCGGTCACGGCAATGGTCGCTCCCGCGGCCGCGCCCGGATTCAACACGAATGAACCGGGAAGCTTGATGCGGTCCATGGTGCTGACCGCCAGAAAGGCCGCGGCGGACATCACCGCAAGGGTCGCTGCGCTGAAACAAAGCACAACCGGAATCATTTGTGCCGCGCCGTTTTCCGTGCTCAAAAAGAGAAAAGGAATCAACGGCTCGCAGGGACCCAGAACAAAAATCGCAAAATAGCTCCAATAAGCGGTCTCGTCTTGGCGCGGGTCCATCGCTTCTGTCTTCTTTTTGTTCGATTGCTTGATGTTCCACAGCATATAAGTCAGGCCGAAACTGATTAAGAGAACTGAAAACCATTCTCCCCGGAGGCCTTCCCAGCTCGTGACGTCGGCGAGTGACTTTTGCAGAAAAATTCCCGCAAGGCCGATAGCCAGGCTGGAAGCGACATGGACAATTCCTGAAAGAAACGTGACAAGGGCGGCCTTCCGGGCACTCCAATTGCGGGCCTTTGAAAGCGCAGCAAAAGGCACCCAGTGATCGGGAGCCAACGCATGCAATGCACCTACCATAAACGCGGAAAATAAAAGCATCATTTTTTCACCTCTTTTTTTCTGAAGGCCCGGCTATTTCAAAGGGCTCAATAGTTATTTCTTTACCGTGCAGCAGCTGAACCTGGAAGGATCCGCACTTTGAACAAAACAAAGCATGATGGTCGTCGACGCCCCCGGTGAAATTGCAATTCCTGCATTTAATCTGAACCGGGACTTCCTCAAGAACAAGCGACACATTTTCAAGCACTGTCCCCCGGGTCATTTGAGCAAAATGCGCCTGAACACTTTCCGGAACAAGGTGAAGCATTTCCCCGACCCTGACAACGGCCTGTGCGGGACTGCAGCCGGGATACGCCTTCAGCGCATCTAAAATCGCGTCAACAATTTCCTGGGTATAACTGGCCTCATGCATAGCGGACCTCTTTTTGAATCAGTTTTAAAATTGCTTCCACGGCCAAAGAGACCTGCTCACGGCATTCTTCCGAAAGCTTGTCTCCAAAACCAAAATCTTTTCCCCGGACAGCACAGGTGTAAAGCTCCGGGCATCTGCCGTAAATTTTCTTTGTCAGGCTGCCAAGAATTTCAGGACCTAAAAAGTGCGACGAGGAAAGGGCCCCTGTTTCAGAAGGCTCAAGTCTTGATAATCCCGTGCCGGCATCCGGTTCCGCGGCATCAACGAAGATAATGCGGTCAAAACCTGCAAGGTCCTCAGCAAGATCCACATGAAGCTGCTGAAGGGTCCAAACCTCAACATCCGGTAAATGGAATCTTTCGATTTCCTGGGCCGCAGTGATTCCAGCCCCGTCATCGCTCCGCAGAGGATTTCCATATCCAATGACAAGCGTTTTCAAACCGGCCGTCCCCCGGCAAAGCCGGTTCCGCAGGTGCAGCGGGAAATTGCCGGGTTCAGGAATGCCTCCTGACGGTGTTCACAATTTCTCCGCGGCTGTCTACGATTTCAATCACAAGCGGCATCGTTCCGATCGAATGCGTGGAACAGGAAAGGCACGGGTCATAACAACGGATAGCGCCTTCTACGCGGTTGAGGGCGCCTTCCGGAATATTTGTGCCTTTGATCAATTTTTTTGCAATGACCGTGATGGAACGGTTCATTGAGGGATTGTTTTGTCCGGTCGCAATAAGCAGGTTGACCTTCTCCAAAACGCCGTCATCTTTGGTGATGTAATGATGGAAAAGCGTGCCCCGGGGCGATTCCGAACAGCCGATGCCTTCCGATTGATTCCGGACACCGCGCGCGTAGGTGTCCGTTGAAGTGACCTGCGGATCCTGCAAAATCTGCTCGGCTTGTTCAACGGCACTCAAAGTTTCAACAAGACGAGCCAGATGGAACAGAAAAGTTCCGTGAACAGGCCGGCCGCGTCCGATACTTTTAAAATATTCAAACTCCTTCTGGGCAAGCGGCGTTTTCATCTTTGATGCGATATTCAAACGCGCCAGAGGGCCGACCCGGTAAACGCCGGCTTCCGGCCCCAGGGGTTTGTAATAAGGATACTTCAGATAAGACCAGGCCACGGGCCGTTCAGCGATGTAATCCAGGTACTTCGCGGGATCGAGCTGATCGGCGAGTATTTTCCCATCGGCCCCCATAAAGCGCAGCCGGCCGTCATAAAGCTCCAGTGAACCATCCGGACTGACCGTGCCGAGATAGAGGGTTTCGCAGCTGTCAAAGTTCTCGACTTCCGCGGCATTGGAGTCGCAGTATTTTTTGAAGAGATCGATTCCGATGCGTGTCGTTTCCAGGGCCTCAGGGATCCAATCCAAAAGGGCCTTGCGGTTTTCCTCCGTGAGCGGAGTCGTCATGCCGCCGGCCGCAATTCCCACGGAATGGATTTTCTTTCCCGTAATGCGCTCGCTGATTTCCTGACTGAACTTCCTGAGGCGTATTCCCCGCTTGGCAATGTCAGGAAATTTTTCCGCCACTCCCAGGATATTGCGTTTGGACGGCTCGTAATCCCAGCCGAGAAGAAGGTCCGGCGATGACAGATGAAAAAAACTGAGGGCGTGGGAAGAAATAATCTGTCCAAGATGAACTAAGCGGCGCACCAGATTTCCCGCGTAAGGAGGCGCGATGCGCATGATCATTTCACCGGCCTTCGCGCTTGAAACCGCATGGCTCACGGGGCAGATGCCGCAAATGCGCGGCGTAATATTCGGCATTTCCGTAAACAAGCGCCCTTCGCAGAATTTTTCAAATCCGCGGAATTCGTTCACATGAAAACGGGCTTCCTGGACCTGCCCGGAATCGTCGAGCTGGACCGTTATCTTCGCGTGGCCTTCAATACGGGTCACAGGATTAATCGTTATTTTATGGGGATTGCTCGTCTTATCCATATTTTAGGTTTCCTTTATCAAGTACGGGAACACGGTCATTCAAAAGTTCAAACAAGACATAAAAAATCAAGTCCGCGCTCGGCGGGCAGCCTGGCAGGTAGTAATCGACTTTCACCACCTCATGCAGGGGCCGGACACGGTCTATGAGTTTGGCAATTTCCTCGCTGGGGATCTGCCCTTGATCGGTGCTGGGCACTTCGAGGTAAGAACGGGAAAGCACGGCCTCTTTTGAAATCCAGTTGCGAAGAGAAGACACGTTGCCTGTGACCGCGCAGTCACCGAACGAAATCAAAATTTTTGTTTTTGCACGGATATGCTTGATTTCCTCGAGGTGTTCTTCGTTGGCCACAGCGCCTTCCACGAGCGTTATGTCCGAGTCCGGGAATTCTTTTTGATCCACCACCGGACTTTTCACGATATCCGCGAGCTTTGCAACATCCAGAATCCTTTCATCAATATCAAGTAAAGACATATGACATCCTGAACATCCGCCCAGCCAAATTGTCGAGAGTCTTTTTTTTGTCATTATTTTAATTTCCTTTTCTCTATCAGCTCCATCACCGATTGGGGATTTTTTTCCATTTTTCCGATCACGGCATCTTTGGGCCATAGCGCTCCCGTGGGGCAGACCTGAATACATTTCCCGCAGGACGTGCACGTATCCGATTCACCCCAGGGCTGGTTAAAGTCGCTGACAATGCGCGACTGGACGCCTCTTCCCATCACGTCCCAATGGTGTGCGCCTTCCACCTCGTCACAGACGCGGACGCATCTTGTGCACATGATGCAGCGGTTGTGATCCATCATGAAGTCAGAGTGGGAAGCATCAACGTGGCACTCCTGATAGAGATAAGGGAAGCGCACATGTTCCATTCCCACCTTGTAACCCAAATCCTGAAGTTCGCAGTTGTTGTTGGCTACGCAGACCGCACACGTGTGGTTACGTTCTGAAAAGAAAAGCTCCACGATCATGCGGCGGTATTTGACCAGTTTTTCTGAGGACGTCCGGATCTTTTGTCCTTCCGCGACCGGTGTTGTGCAGGAAGGAAGAAGTTTCGGGGTGCCTTCCATCTCAACCACACACAAACGGCAGGCTCCAACATTGGCCAGTCCCTGGAAATGACACATCGTGGGGATATCGATATTCGCCTGCCGGCAAACCTCCAGAACGGTCCGTCCTGCATCCGTGAGAATATCTTTTCCGTCTATATTCACCTTCACTTTTGTCAGCACAGGACACCTCCTTCGGCCGGCTGCATCTGGCAAACGCCGGCGGGGCAGCGTTTTTCCTTGATGTGCGCGGTATATTCATCACGGAAATACCTAAGGGTACTAATCAAAGGGTTCGGCGCCGTCATTCCCAGGCCGCAAAGGCTGGTCTCTTTGACCATCGGCGCGAGCTCCTCAAGCAGTTCAAGATCTCTTTCCTCAGCAAGACCGGAACATATTTTTTTCAGGAGATCATGCATCTGCCGTGTCCCGACGCGGCAAGGAACACACTTTCCGCAGGACTCATCCATACAGAACTCCATGAAAAACCGGGCCACGTCGACCATACAGGAAGTTTCGTCCATAACAATGAGTCCGCCCGAACCCATGATGGAGCCGATGGCCGCTAAATTTTCATAATCCATTTTTGTATCCAAAAGGTGCTCGGGAATACACCCGCCCGAGGGACCTCCGGTCTGCGCTGCCTTAAATTTTTTCCCGCCCGGAATTCCTCCGCCAATATCGAAGATGATTTCCCGCAGGGTGATGCCCATGGGAACTTCAATAAGACCGTTATTGCGGATTTTTCCGGTCATGGCAAAAACCTTGGTGCCCGCACTTTTAGGCGTTCCAATGGAGCTGTACCACTCGCCGCCGCGGTTGAGAATCGGGGCAATGTTGGCAAAGGTTTCGACATTGTTGATGAGTGTCGGTTTCCCCCACAATCCCGCTTCTGCCGGATAAGGCGGACGTGGACGCGGTGTTCCGCGTTTACCTTCAATGGAAGCGATAAGCGCTGTTTCTTCACCGCAGACAAACGCACCCGCACCGATACGCACGGAAAGATCAAAAGAAAAATTCGTCTCAAAAATATTTTTACCCAAAAGGCCGTTTTTAATGCATTCCTTAATGGCCATCTCCAGGCGTTTGATAGCGAGAGGGTACTCCGCGCGGAC
>CAYRBY010000040.1:2496-7766 GCA_964422635.1 uncultured bacterium | reverse complement strand
AAAACCTTGAGAAGCGCCCACGGCATAAGCCCCAATAAGCATTCCTTCGATCACTTTATGAGGATCGCCTTCCATAACAGAGCGGTCCATGAATGCGCCCGGATCGCCCTCGTCACCGTTGCAGATAATGTATTTCACGGGGTCGACGTATTTATAAACAGTCTCCCATTTCACGCCTGTCGGGAACCCTGCTCCGCCGCGCCCTCTGAGGCCGGAATGTTTTATTTCCGATATGACTTCTTCCCGGGACATGAGCGTCAAAGCTTTGCATGCCGCCTGATAGCCGCCCAAAGAAATATATTCTTCCAGATTTTCAGGGTCCATCGTGCCGCAATGCTCTAAAACAACTTTGACCTGTTTGGAGAAAAAGGGATGGGTCAAAGATTTTTCGTAGACCTTCTCGCCTTCTTGATCTGAAAAAATCAGATCCTTCAGCATGAGCCGGTCCTTCAGAAGGTGTTCTTGAATGAGGCTGGGGACATGATCTGCGTGGATGCGCTGGTAGACGGCCTCTTCCGGCAGCACATCGACAACAGGCCCGCGGCTGCATGCTCCGCGGCAGCCGACAGGGACCACATCATAGGTGGTATCCAGGTTCCCGTCTTTAAGCTGGGTATGAAGCTGCCCCAGCACTTCGCTCGATCCGGCCGCAGTGCAACCCGTGCCGGAACAAACACAAACCTTTTTCTTGAAACCCGATTTCTTTGCCCGATATTCTTCAGCGATCTTCAGCAATGTGTCCTGGTTCATACGCTTTGTCCCAATTTTTTTAGAACAGCTTTTTCTGCTTCTTCCGGTACCGCACGGCCAATGATGTCTGTATCCACAATCACAACGGGCGCCAGCCCGCAGGCCCCTACACAGCGCGCCGTTTGCAGCCCCAGTTTGTTATCCAGAGTGGAGCTGCCCGGCTTCACTGAAAAAACTTTTTCAATATGATCCACAATTTTTTGAGACCCTTTCACATAACACGCCGTTCCGGTGCAGACCGTACACGTGTGATCGCCCTTCGGTTTCAGGGAAAAATAGTGGTAAAAGGTCACGACCCCGTAGAGCCTGCTCGGGGGAATCCTCATTTCACCGCTGACATAGCGCATCGCTTCCAGTGGAACATAACCAAAGACATCTTCGACGACGTGCAGAACTTCAATCAAGGCGTCCTGCCGCTTGCGGTGTTTGGCAATCGCTGCCAGAACCGCTTTATACCGCGCGTCCTTTTGCAAAAGCTCTTTAACATCAATTCTTTTTTTCGCTGTCATTTTCATTGCTTAGCTCCTTTAGAATTAGAGCTGCCGTGGCCATTTATATTGATGAATGGTTTTGATGTATTGCGCGCGCTCGAAGGCAGACGGGTTTTCGCACCGCGACTGGCTCAGGGTCCCTTTCATGCTCCGTATGGATTCGTAGCCGTTTTCAATCATCCAGTTTTTCATTTTCACCGTGAGACGCTCCAGGTGGTCGATCCCGTAACGCAGCAGCGCCGCACAGACCATAGTCACACTCGCGCCTGCCATAATGGATTTAATTGCGTCTTCTGAACGCTGAATACCGCTCGTCAGGGCGATATCCATATTCACCCGGTCATAGAGAAGCGCCGTCCAGCGGAGCGGGAGGCGGAATTCAAGAGGCCCGCTCAGGTTCAGGTCCGTGCGCAGACTCAGGGTTTCAAGATCAAGATCGGGCTGGTAGAAACGGTTGAACATGACAATCCCCTTGGCGCCGGCTTCTTGAATGCGCTTGGCCATATTCGCAACACTCGTCAGGTAAGGGCTGAGTTTTACGGCCACCGGAATTTTCACGCTCTGGCAGACTTCGCTGACAATTTCAATGTATTCCTGTTCGACGACGGCGCTGGGAATATCAATGTCCGCGGCTATCCGGAAAATGTTGATTTCAAGCGCATCCGCTCCCGCGTCTTCGATTTGGCGGGCAAATTGGGTCCAGCCCTTGCGTGAGGAGCCGTTCAAACTCGCGATGATGGGGATTTTAACGGCCTGCTTGGCTTGCGTGATGTGACGGAGGTATTCTTCGACCCCTTTGACATAACCGGCCGGCTCGGGGAAAAAAGAACCGGCCTCGGAAAAGCTGTCGGTGTTTGCGGTCAGATGGTTTTCCAAAAGCTGATCCTCTTTAAGAATCTGTTCTTCAAAGAGAGAAAACAACACGACGGCGCCGGCGCCCGCGGCTTCCATCTGGCAGATGTTCTCAATGTTCTCCGTGAGCGGCTGACAAGCGGAGGGAACCAGAGGGCTTGAAAGTTTCAGGCCAAGGTAATTCGTAGAAAAGTCCATGTCAGTTTCCTTTCACAGGGGCGGCTGGTTCGACCGGCCCCACCTTGCCCTGGGCCAGGTATTCATAAAGTTTTTGGCGCTGGACCGCGTTTTCAGCTGCTTTTTTAAACAGGATCCGGGCGGTTTCTGGTTTTATTTTGGTCAGCATTTTGAAACGGTTTTCCATCTGCATGTATTCAGAAATGGGCATCGTGGGTGCGCGGTTGTCGAGCGTAAAAGCGTTCTGGTTCTGCGCGAGCCTGTCAGGATTGAAACGGTAGAGCGGCCATTGGCCTGACTGCACAGCGGCCTTTTGATGCTGCATGCCCTGAGTCATGTCAATGCCGTGCGCAATGCAGTGGCTGTAAGCAATAATAATCGAGGGGCCGTCGTAGGCTTCGGCTTCAATAAAAGCCTTGAGCGTGTGCTCATCATTGGCGCCCATGGCAACGCGGGCCACATACACATGGCCGTAAGTCATCATCATGAGGCCGAGGTCTTTTTTACCCGTGGGTTTGCCTCCGGCCGCAAATTTTGCGACCGCGCCAAGCGGCGTCGACTTCGACATTTGTCCGCCCGTGTTGGAATACACTTCGGTGTCGAGGATAAGGATGTTCACATTGCGTCCTGATGCCGCCACGTGATCAAGCCCGCCAAAACCGATGTCGTAGGCCCAGCCGTCTCCCCCGATGATCCACACACTTTTCTTGACCAGGTAATCCGCGATATCCAGAAGCTTGCGCGCTTCGGGTTCGTTCAGGCCCGCGAGCTTTTGTTTCAGGACTTTCACGCGCTCGCGCTGTTCATAAATATCCGCTTCGCTCTTTTGGACGGATCCAAGGATTTCACGGACAAGGTCTTCGCCCACTTTTCCAGCCAGACGAAGAAGTATTTCGCCCGCATATTCACGGTGTTTATCGATGGAAACGCGCATCCCCAAACCGAATTCCGCGTTGTCTTCAAAAAGGGAATTCGCCCATGCTGGCCCCCGGCCTTCGCGGTTCTTGGTCCACGGCGTGGTGGGAAGATTGCCGCCGTAAATGGAAGAACAGCCCGTGGCATTTGCAATCACAGAACGGTCGCCGAACAGCTGGCTCATCAGTTTCAGATAGGGCGTTTCACCGCAGCCCGCACACGCACTTGAAAATTCAAACAAGGGCTCCTGGATCTGCTGCTGTTTGACTTTGGCCGTGTCGATTTTCCGGCGGTCCATTTCCGGAAGGCCGAGAAAGAAATCCCAGTTTGCTTTTTCCTGCTCCACAAGAGGAAGCTGAGGCTGCATGTTGATGGCCTTCAAACGGGGTTCGGCCTTGTTCTTGGCCGGACAGATATCCACGCAGATTCCGCAGCCCGTGCAGTCTTCAGGAGCGACTTGAATAGTGTATTTAAGGCCTTTCCACGCGGGTTCGCGGGCATCGCGTGATTTAAAAGTCTCGGGCGCATTCTGAAGAAGCGTAGGATCATACGCCTTGATGCGGATCACACTGTGCGGGCACACCATGGAACATTTTCCGCACTCGATACAGATACCGCTGTCCCAAACAGGAATTTCCTGGGCCAGATTGCGTTTCTCCCATTTGGAAGTACCGGTCGGGTAAGTGCCGTCCGAGGGCATGCGGCTGACGGGAATCGAATCACCGCAGCCGGCGGCCATGGCGCCGAGCACCTCGCGGACAAACTCAGGCGCTCCTTCCACCAGAGCTGAACGGCTCTGCGCCTGGGAAGTGACTTTTGAAGGGATTTCAACTTGATGGAGGTGGCTGAGCGTCATATCCACCGCGCGAAGGTTTTCCTTAACCACATCTTCACCTTTGTTGGCGTAGGTTTTGCGGATCGCTTTGCGGATTTCCTCAAGCGCCTCTTCCCGCGGCAGCACACCGGAGATGGCAAAGAAGCAGACCTGCATAACAGTGTTAATGCGGTTGGGAAGCCCGGCCTCGCGCGCGACCGTGTAGGCATCGATCACGTAAAATCGGGGTTTTTTCCGGATAATTTTTTCCTGAACTTCCGAAGGCAGATGATCCCAGACGCGCTGGGCATCAAAAGGACTGTTGAGAAGAAAAACGCCGCCGTCGTTCAGGGGCTGCAGCACATCGAGCTTTTCAACCAGGTTCCATTGATGACAACCTACGAAACCGGCTTTCTCAATAAGATAGGGCGCGCGGATAGGCTTGGGTCCGAAGCGAAGGTGCGAGACGGTGACCGCCCCGGATTTTTTGGAATCATAAACAAAATAGGCCTGCGCATAGTTGGGCGTGTGCTCACCGATAATTTTAATCGTGTTTTTATTGGCGCCTACCGTGCCGTCTGAACCAAGCCCGTAAAAAAGAGAGGAAAAGACCGTGGTGTCGCCTGTGTGAAAGGACTCATCCGGAGCAATGCTGGTATGTGTGACGTCATCTTCAATGCCGGAAGTGAAGTGATTTTTGGGACGGTCTTTTTTGAGCTCGTCAAAAATCCCTTTCGCCATGGAGGGCGTGAATTCTTTCGAGCCGAGACCATAGCGGCCGCCGACCACCATGGGCATGGCGCCCGCCTTCCAGGTTCCCGCAGCCATGGCTTCGTGGATCGCGTTCACGCAGTCCAGATAAAGCGGTTCTCCCCCGGAACCGGGTTCCTTGGTACGGTCAAGCACTGCGATTTTTTTGACAGATTTCGGAAACGCCGCGGCAAAAGATAAAACATCCAAAGGACGGTAAAGACGGACCCGGACCAGGCCGGTTTTTTCGCCTTTGCGGTTCAGGGCGTTCATGGTTTCTTCCACCGTCTCCGCTCCGGAGCCCATGATGACAATGACTCGATCCGCATCCGGGGCGCCCGAATACTCGTAAAGATCATAATGGCGGCCTGCGTTGGAACAACGTCACTCTCAACGGCACGCTGACCGCGACTGGAACAGGCACGTCTGAGATCGTCTTTGAAGGCGCCCAGACCCTGACGGGCACTCTGGTGTCCAACGTGTCCGGTTCTGGCTCGCTGTTGCTCTCCACCAACGCGGCA
>CAYRBY010000040.1:0-2486 GCA_964422635.1 uncultured bacterium | reverse complement strand
CTCGATCCGCATCCGGGGCGCCCGAATACTCGTAAAGATCATAATGGCGGCCTGTCATGGCTGCAAATTTCTGCATGGTGCTGCGCACAATGGCGGGGCATTGCTGGTAATAGGTGTTCACGGTCTCCCTGCCCTGGAAATAAACGTCAGGGTTCTGGGACGTGCCGCGGAGGACGGGATGATCAGGGCTGAGCGCACGGGCGCGGTACTCGGTCAAAAGTTTTTCATCAAAAAGGGAACGCATCTGGTCGGCCGTAAGGAGATCCACTTTCGCCACTTCATGCGATGTGCGGAAACCATCAAAAAAATGGATGAACGGGATGCGGGATTCCAATGCGGCAATGTGTGCAATCAGTGCGAGGTCCATGGCTTCCTGCACGGAATTGGAAGCAAGCATTGCAAAGCCCGTTGCGCGGGCTGCCATCACATCACTGTGATCACCAAAAATGGAAAGGCCCTGACAGGCAATCGCGCGGGCCGCAACGTGAAACACAACAGGGCTGAGTTCCCCCGCAATTTTGTACATGTTGGGAATCATGAGCAGCAGGCCCTGCGAGGCTGTAAACGTGGTGGCGAGCGAACCGTTCTGAAGCGCACCGTGGATGGCCCCCACCACGCCGCCTTCACTCTGCATTTCAACCACTGCAGGCACAGTACCCCAGAGATTTTTCCGGCCTTCCGCGTTCCAGGCATCGGCCCATTCGCCCATGGCCGAGGAAGGGGTGATTGGGTAAATTGCGATGACCTCGTTTAAGTGATAGGCCACATGAGCTACGGCCTCATTACCATCCATCATTTTGCGCGATTCGGTAGCCATAAAATCCCTGTGTTTCATTTTGTTTTGTGGGGGGAAAGAGGGGGGACTACATTTGTGAAAGACTGCCAAAAAAAAAGAACAGGCTCTCGCCTGCTCTAACTCGATAGGAAGAAAACTTTTTTCGGTTTGTACGTTTCCATAACGCCGCTCCGTTTTTTAAAGGACCTATTGTACCGCTCCGAGCTAACTCTCACAACCTAAACATCAAAATTAATTTTTGGAATGCTCGCAGCCAAGGGAGAATGTTTCTCGGAAACACGACATGGACAAACGGCACTTGCCCAAAGCTGTGAATAAATTATAGGATAAGTCGTCTTTCGTTGTAGAAGTAATCCCTATTGTCCCACGGAAAATAAGGAGAGATTATGCGTCTTTTGCTTGCGTTGGTGCTTTGCGCCGTTTGTTTTTCCCCTTTGTCAAACGCCGAAACCCTGGACAAAAACAAGTTCACAGCACCCGGCTCTTCAAAAACAGACCTTAAAGCTCCGATTAGCGATGCACTAAAGGGTCCCGGTGTTCCGAATCCCGCGCAAGGTCCTTCCGGACCGGGTGGTGAAGCCCCGATCGCACCCACCAATGGCGTGTGTCCTGCAAATTATCACTGTAATGTGAGCAGCTCAGCACCCCGGTGTTTCCCCAACCGCTACAACTTTGAAATTTCGGGGCCTGACCGTTGCAGCAATGTGTCGAGACTCTGCGATATCTATAGAAAAGACATTGCAAGCGGCGGCACACTGGATGAGTCTGACGCCCAGAAATTTGCGTATTACTGCAATTAAGGCTGGTGTGAGGGTTCCGTTTACGCGGTCGAAGCCGCGCGTAAACGGGCCAAACCTGCTGCCGGATTAAACAGACGTGGAAAAAGCCCGCTGAAGGGCGAAGTCTTTCTGGATATTATGAAGGGCCTGGTCAATCGAGGTTTTCTTCTTTTCAGGTCTTGCACCCAGTAAAGCCCGTGTTGTCTGCGTATCTAAAACGATTTCATCCGAAATCATTTCATCCCATAGAGTCGCTGTGTCAAGGCTCTGCAGGGCGGCACCGCTCCCCTCACCGGGCTTTACGATATTGAGCATCCCCGGCATTTCCACTTCCGTGGTATACCCCGATGGAATCCCCAGACTAAAGGCCAGCACGACAGAGGGCAGGAAAAAAACCGCGATTTTCTGAATTTGGATTAGAGCTTTCATTTCATCCTCCTCGCCTGCGGTAGAAGACGGTGCAGGGTTGTCTTAAAACTTGCACGCTGCGTGCCACCAAAAATTGGCAACGAGATGTAAAAGTTTTTAGTAATCGCAACCTCTGCAATGAACAAGTACTTGGAAGCGGTGAGATTTCTTAGCAGAACGAAGAGGGCCGTTATAAAACGGAAATGAGGGGTGTGCGGGTGATGCATTTCGCCGCAAAAGCCGCACACTTTTGTCGTAAGGATGCAGAATTTTAGATCCGGCTTTGAAACGCCGCTGCGCGGGAGCGCTATTTACGGAGGCGGAGGCGGGCCGTCGCCATCCCATTTCTTCATGCGCTCCGCCCTCTTGGCGTTACGCTCATCGAATTTCTTCTGCTGTTCATCGGTGAGAATCTTCCGGATCTGGGCATCGGTCTCAGCCCGGACCACTTCCATCTTCGGCTGCATTTCCTTGTGCAGCGCCACCATCTGCGGGTGATGAGC
>CAYRBY010000039.1:0-18780 GCA_964422635.1 uncultured bacterium | reverse complement strand
GGTCATACATCGAATCGCGCAGACCTTTGTTCATATTAAAGAGGTCCACAACGCTCGTGTTGCGGCCAAGATCGAGCCGGTATGGGCGCGTCTGGGCATTCAGCCCAAGGTAGGCAAAGACATGGAACTTGGTCAGGTTGTACTTACTGATCATCATCTCGCGGAACCGGTAGATATATGCAAACTCGATATCGAAGGATTTGTTCACGCGGCGGGAAAGTTCAAATGCCGAAATCTCAAAACCCTTTTCGCGAAGAAACGCAGCGGCGCGCTGCACATTGGGGCTTCTTGCCGTTGTAAAACCGCTTTTCAAGATTTCGCCGTAAATTTCCGACAGCAAATTGTCCACACGTTCGCCGTCTTCGCCCGCCAAACCTTCAAGGCCGGAGAAATCACGATTGAGCGCGTCGCGGACCTGCTTGACGCGTTCTTTATACATTTCATCAACGTTCTCCTGCCGGAACCAGTAATCTGCGGCGCGCAGCATATTGAAGAGCATGCTGGGGTGTGTCCGTTTTTCCTGCATCAAGAAAATCAGTTCAAGCACATCCACATCGTCCATTTCATAATATTCACGGCCGCCCCGTTCAGTCTTCACGCTTCGAAGAACGCCCGACTTGAGTTCAGCCTGAAAAGCTTCCGAGAAAGCCTCTTTTAACTGGGTGTGCTGACGGGAATAAGTCGAACCTTCCGGCCGGGTCGCCATGAAATATTCGAATGCGCTCCGGGGATCACCCGCCGGACGCTGATAGGCGCTTTCAAAATATTCACGGAAACTGCCGTAATCCGCGGGCGAATGCTCAAGCGTTGTCAACGACCCATTGGGTTCACGGCGGACAGTGACCCTCGGATAGAACGCCTCAGTCCCTTCAAAAATGCGGTCATCGTAGGTGCGGACAAAACCGGACTCGAGTTTGCTCATGAAAAAGAAAAGGAATGTTTCATTGAAATAACTTTCCTGAAGGCGCTTCTTGGGGTCCACCTGGGTCCCGAATATCTGCGGGCCCAAAAGACTGAACTCCTTGGCCGCAATGAAGCCATAACTGTCATCCGTCAAAAGATTCTGGGGATCTGAGGAGAGAACGCCGGAGCGGATGAGTTCAGCGAGAAGGTCGAGATTGATTTTCTCTCCCTTCTCAGTGAAACGGATCACCTCATTCAGTGCTTTAAGTGTCTTTTCGAGTGCTTGAAGGCGCTGTTTTTCGGCCTCTGTTCTCGCGGCCTCCGGCCTGGCCTTGATCGTCTCTGCCTCCGCCTGGGCATTACGCTGGGCCTGCAGAACAAGCTCCGGCTGGTAAAGCGCAATATTCAAAAGATTGCGGAGAATATTCGCTTCTCGGACCTGATCAAGGAAGCTGATGCCGCGCATCCTGCGGAACTGGTCTTCAAGCGTGTTGATATTGGCATGCTCCGGTTTTGCACCATCCAGGATCACAGGGAAATCGCCCGAGCGGATCAACTGTAGTACGATGGCCTCCGCCTGCTTGTCCAACGGCATGTCCGACAAACGGCGGTAGGTTTCGGAAACACGGATGATGTCTTTAGCATACCGGCGGTAAAGGAGCAGCGTATCCACAAACTCCTGGCTCCAGCCATCCCATCGCATACGGTCCACGTACGCCTCGATTTCGGAGCGGTCCTGCGAGCTCAGCCCCATCTCGCGGATCTGGAAGATTGTCTTTTCCACTTCACTACGCGTCTTCAGATCTTTCAGCCATGCAGGTATATCCTGGGCTGCAACGCCGCGGGCCCTTTCCATAAGCTGATCAAGGTCCCCAACCTCCGCTTTCCCCGTCCAGAGTTTGGTGATGATGTCCTGCAGAGCCTTCACATGCTGGGGCTCTTTGGAAATCCCCTGCAAAAGCTGTCCCGCAAACCAGGCCACAAACTCATCCTGACGGTATTTTTTCTGAAAATCTTTCGCAAAGGGCTGGATCCGGCGGAGATTCTCAAGAAGCTTGGGGCTGATTTCCTGGATCGGGATGATCAGGCCTTGATTGCGCAGATTCTGAATGATTTCTTTAACGTCCGGCGGAAGGTCGTCATCCGGCGATTGATTCAGCGCAAACACTTCATAAAGACGGTCATAAAAACGATAGACTTCAAAGCGGTTAGTTGTGCTGATCTTACGCGTCTCATATTCCACGGGGGTGTATTTAAGGACGTTAAAAAGCCAATCACGGCTGAAGGCTTTGGAATCGCGGAGCAAGGCTACGAAGTGCCTGCGGATCGACGGGTCAAGATCCTTCAGACCTGATTCGGCCAGAACCTTGTCAAGTTCTCGGTTCAGGAATGCATCATCCTTGCCTTTGGCCTCCGTACGCAGTTTTTCAAGCGCACCTGCGAAAGTTCCCGCATTGGCGCGCAGCTGGTCATCGGAAAGCGTGCCGCGCAGCGTTACGCCGGGAAGCGGCAGGTCGTTTCCATACTCGATCAATTCACTCGGCCGGATGCCATACTGAAAAGCCAGACGCGCAAAATAACGGGCCAGACGGTTGCGGCGCTCCATAAGCTGCGCAGCGTCCTCGGATCCCTCGGGATACAACCCGGTAAAGAAAAGCAGGGTCTTGGCATGGGAATGTTCCGCATCTTTGTCGTCGAACCATTCAGAGACCATGATTTCCAGTTCATTGAGCTTCCGCTGAATCACCTTCTCGGCCTCCAGCCGTTTGGCAACAAATTCCTTGTATTTTGGATCTGCAAGAATTTCTTCACGGGTCTTGTTTTCGCTGGCTAGACGTTTTTCGTGCTGGCGCAGGTCAAAATCACGGCTTTCATAATCGCGGCGCATGACCTCAAACTGGCTGCGCAGATTGACGTTTTCACGCTTGGCGTTATCAGCCCGCGCACGCCACTGACTGAGCTGGTTCTCATTGTCATAAGCGCGGGTACGGTCTCTTTCCTTAAGCTGCATCATTTCTGTCTTGAGTATGTGCGGATAAATCCTCTGTGCCAGCTTGACCAGAACAACTTCGAGTTTTTCCTGCTCACGGCGGCGAATGTCTGCGGACCAGGGTTTTCCGGCCTGTCGAGCGGCTTCTTCCCGCCTCGCGATTTCGACAAGACCGCGGCCGCGGATTTCATCGAGAAAACCGTAGAGACCTTCGACAGATTCCACAAGAGTCGTGTAAGTAAAATTGCCGCGAAGCCCGGGGTTTTCTTTAAGCACTTGGGAAATACCGTTGTCGACGACCGAAATATACTCATCCGTGACGACGCCGAACGCCGTATTCAGAGCGAGCACAATATCCACAAAACGCTGTGAGTCTGCTCCGTGTTTTTTAAGAATCGGGTCTTGGTCAACAATCGGATGATCGGTAAATGACACGGGCTTGGCCTTCAAAATGGCCTCGATCACCTCTTGTGGCTTCTTCCCGCTCAATTCATAAAGAATATTGGCGCCAAGCGGAACTTCACCGGTGTAGCGCATCCAAATGCGGGATAAAACAGGTCCAAAATCTTTATCGCGCTGGAAAAGATAAATGTAGTTGTTAAGGTGATAGTTGTTGAAGCCGCCGCGCCCGTAATACGCGGCTATGTTGATGAAGCCGGCGACTGAAAACCACTCTTCCAGAGACGTTTCAATCTGCTCAAAGGTTTTACCTTCTTCACGCCAGCTGGAAATCATACCGCTGATTTGTGCGTCAGTCAGAAGCGGAATCTTTCTGGACACTTCATTGATGACCCGGCTCCGTTCCTCAGGGGGCAATTTGTCCAGGGGGGGTTCTCCACGCTTCACACGATCACGGTCAATACGCTCCTGAACCTGCCGGGAATTAATCACACGCACGGCCATCTGCCCCTGGAGCAGAAGACCAAAAGCACGGATGCGGATCGATTCGATAATTTCATTGCGGACAAACAGATGCATGAAAAGGTCATCCGTATCCTTCTTCAAGCCGGTCAGGGCCTTCAACGCCGCTTCGTGCATCGTATTCTGCTGAAGTTCAGCTTTCTCGGCTTCTGTCATGGCGGGTTGTTTTTCGCGGACCCTCTTGGCGGCCTGTTCTTCAACTGCTTTGACGCCCGCAAGATAAGCCGAAAGATAAAGTGCATACTTGCGGTCGAAACTCATGTCCCGGAGTTCGGCATCGCTAAGCACATCGACAGGAGCCGTTCCGCGGAGCTTGGCAACATAACCGCGTGCATTATCCAGGAAACGGTCAAGACCTCCCTGATGTGCCTGGACAAAAGCGGGGTTAAAGGAGCTGACCAGGTCTGCTGCCTGGCTGCTGACCTTGCCGTCAGCATCGGGCATCGCAATCTTAACGCTGCCGGTTTTCCCGACAATTTCGCTGATGAGTTCGCGGATTCTCCGGGCATCGATCAAAAGTCCGTGCTGCCGGTGATCTTCATAACCGCGCTGGAAACGTTCGCGTTCAGGTCCGCTGTATGCATTGAAGTTAAGCGAGCGCTCCAAATGTTCACGGGCACGGTTGCTCAGGTGTACGTCATTGAGCTGGGAAAGAAGGTTCCCGACTTCCCCTGCGCCAAGCTTGATTTTTTCATCCTGCGTCTCATAAACGATCGGAGAAATCGTAAAATCCACCTGAGAAGCGCGGAAAGTGTGAAACCGCGTCTGGAGCCAGCGGATGAAATCATCATAGCTGTCAAACGTAGCGACTTTCATTTCTGCGTAATAGACGTCGAATTTCTTGGTTCCGGGGATCGGGCGGATTGAGGCTCCGGCCAGGTACGTGGCTTCTTCTTCGTGGTTTCTGCGGCGTTCATTTTCCAATTCCACAAACTTCTGAAGGTGATTGCTGACTTCCAGAAGCGATTTGTAAGCGCCGTCTCCGATTTCCTTTTTGATCTCTTCAAGCCGCGTCTTGAACCTTTCATCCGAACGGTCTTCCTTTAACAAGTCGCGGAGTTTGTCCAGAAGTTCTTTGTAACGCGTCTGTTCCGCCGTGCGAAGGGCTTCGTCTGTCTCATAGAGAGTAATACGCCCGGCTGCCCGCCGCTCAGCAAACTCGGCGGGATTGTTCGTGTCAAGCCGGGCGTGAAGGTAATTGAGCAGAATCGAGATCTCCTGCAAATGCTGGTTTTGCTGCACACTGCGCAGATCCGCCGTCAGGCGAACAAGATCAAGAACTTTATGCAGGAAAACCAGTTCCCAGTTCAGAGCATCCTTATTCTTGACGTCCCTCTTCAAAAGGAACACCTCTTCGACTTCTTTCAACCGTGCAATGATGTGGCTCTGATATTCCGTCATGGTTTTATCCGCAGCGGCCAGGGCTTTACGCAGCTGGTCATCCTGTTCCGGATCCCGCCGGTCTTTTTTGACCGCCAAAATGTCAAGAAGTTCGATGTTACGGATGTCACCGCTGGTGCGGAGGATAAGCGTGACATCCTTCATCAACTCCTCTTCCGTTTTGACTGCTTTGGCCAGCGCAGCCTCCACGAGTTTCGTCTCAGTATCACTGCGCATGGCCGCGGTTTTCCGCAGCGCCAGATACAGTTTTACTTCTTCCGCATTGGGAGATTTCTCAAGCTTGGCCGTCAGGTCTGTCTGGAACATGGCTTCGGTTTTCACCCATCGGTTAAACGCGTCGGTAAGACGGGCGCGCTGGGCAGGCGTCCGGGCAGGTTCCGGCGTGTACAGGATCGCGCGGATCTCTACTTCTTCAGGGTTCGTAAGCTCAAACTTCCGGAGTTCCGCATCAAGAAACGCCCGGTCCGCATCGCTGCGCTTTTCGAATGGAATCTTGATGATGTCCGACAAACGGATCAGGTCGAATTGATGCCGGATCAGCTCGCGGAGTTTATCGGCTGTCAGTTTTTCCGGCGACAAAGGCTTGCCGTCTGTGTCGCGGAAGAAATCGATCTGGCCGAGGTTCAGAAGGACTTCGGCTTTTTTAAGTTCGACTTCCCTCGCCTGGGAATTGGCGGGCACGGTGTTGTCAGTAGCAGCGGACAGCCCCAGAAGTTCAAAAATGCTCTTGTTCGCCGCATCCCCGCCTCCGAACGTATCACCCCCGAGAACATCCACGACACTGCCGGTCCAGTAGAGAAAGCGTTCCAGGCTTCCGTTGTATTCGACGGTTTGATTAAGGAGTGCAATCTGCGCCCTTTCGGTTTCACTAAGTGTCGGCCGAAGGGTCTGCCACCGGTCAAAGTCCTGAATGCGGCCAGCCCAGCCCGCACCGAGCACCTGGTCCAGATACCCTTTCACGGAATCCGGCAACCGCTGTCCGATCGCTGTCTCGCCGGTCCAGAAAGCGGAAAGCTGGGCACCGGGATTTTCAGCGCGGAAACGGTCAATGGCCGTCCGGTTGGCCTGAATCAAGTCTCCGACAGTTTTATAGACGTGGACAAAGTACGGGAAATCATCTTCCAGCGTTTTATATACGAGGCCGTTTTCGAGCAGCGTCTTGTCAGAAAGCATGGCGTTGATAAAAACTTCCAGTTCAAAACGCATCTGCTGGCGTGTGGAAAATTGGAGTGTCGGATCTTTCAGCCACCACCGTTTCATGATCATTTCAAGGGAGCGGCTTGAATTTTCCTCAAGCGAAAAGGGACGGAACCAGAACGTTCCATTACGGTCATTGACGCGCTCCGATATGAGAACAATATCGGAAATTCGCTGCAGCATGGCTTTTTGGGAGATCTGGATTTCGCGGTTTTCTTCCGCAGTACGGTCCGCCGGTTTTTTCTTAAGGATGTCACTGAGCCTCAAGAGGGTCTTGACGTTTTTATTATCCTGGAGTTCCGTATAACGCTTCTGGTCTTCCTGAAGTTTTTCAAGACGCCGCATTTCTTCAGGGCTGCGGTTCGCTTCAGGTATGGCTTTCAAACGCTCCACTTCCTGGAGCCGCGCAGTCAATGCCGCGTGCAGCTTTCTGTACTCCGAAAAATCCCGGTATCCGTCTGTCTTCCAGGGATCCAGAGAATCTTCAAGATTTCCCTCAAAATCCTCAACGGCCAGTTCGCGCCTCGTCCCGTCACGCAGAAGATCGAGCCTTTTAAGAAGATCATCACCGGTCAGGCGGGATGCGTCTTCGCCTGAACCGTCTTCTTTATAATAATTGTTCAGAAGAAGGTGCAGCATGATAGAACCCCAGATGCTCTTGGCCATGCTCGTGGCTTCCATGAAGGCAAACCGCGTGCGGAACAAATCATCCTGGCTGTAGGTTTCAATCACAGTGTCGAGTTCTTTGCGGGTAAAAGGCCCTGTCGCACCGTCACCCGTAACGCGCAGGCCGCGGACATGATGGTCTTCGTAGATCGCATTCAACGACACCAGCTCCTGCGTGGTGAGCCCCATGGCTTCCCAAGGAGCCACATCTACTCGGACAAGGCCAATGCGGCCTTCTTTTTGAAGCTTCTCAGCAGCTTTACGGAAGGCTTCAAAAAAAGCAGGGCCTTCGTAATGTTTATCCACGGGCTTACCGCCAGGTGCAGCGGGCTCGCGCATGGCTTCACGGATCGTTTTAAAATCATCGTATTTAATGACATAGCGGGCGATAATATCTTCCGGCAGCGTCGTCCGGATCTGGCGAAGGCTCTTCAGCCACTCCTTCATAAATTCAGAAGTGTCGCGGTGTTTGTCAAACTGGAAGTTCTGGCCTCTTTCGGAAGTCGTGATGACTCCTTTCCTCTGAAGCTCAAGGTTTCTTTCAAGCCGGACCATGAGGGTTTCAATAAATTCAATAGGAATGCGGTTACGCTGGCGTTCACGCCCTGCTCCTTCAAAAGGCACCGCGCGGAAATCCGTTGAAAATGCGGTAATCAGACCTTCAAGATAGATGAGGGCAAAC
Organism: uncultured bacterium; assembly: GCA_964422635.1. Taxonomy (GTDB): domain Bacteria; phylum Omnitrophota; class Omnitrophia; order Omnitrophales; family Aquincolibacteriaceae; genus ZLKRG04. The sequence goes on along the minus strand of CAYRBY010000039.1, from coordinate 11,020 downwards.
TGTTTGCTCTTCTCCTGCTCAAAGGCAAGGCGTTCGCCCTCATTACGGAAAATACCGCCCTGCGCAGTGTATTCTGCGGTTTTGGTTTTCAGGAATTGCTGACGGCGCACTTCGTAATTCTGGGTGCCTTGAAGCTGCTGTATCCAATTGATGAAATCAGCCGGAACCTTGACCTCAGTCTTATCCTTTTCTGCGCGCGCCTTGTCGGTTTTCAATCGTGCGGCATGAATGTCCTGAAAAAGTCCTGTGATCTCCAGGCGGTAGGAAATATCTTCTTCCAGCTCCTTCAATACCACGGCCCCTGACGCATCCTTGATGGTGTCTTTGTCAAACGTGACCAGCTTGCCCCACAGCTCGATCCAGAGTGAGCGGGCTTCCATTTCCTGGCTCATCGCCAATACACTCATGAGTTCGCGGATCGTTTTGGCTTCCCGGGTGATCAGGACACCTTTTCCATCATCAACGGTCACTTGATATTTTTTTAAAATTTCAGGACTGACAAGTCCCAGCATTGTGTAATAGCGGTCCATGAGTCCAAGAGGAGCTGAGGCGTCCTGCTGGAAAAGGTTCGGATCTTTCAGCATCGCAACGAGATTCTCTGTTCTCTTTGTATCCAGAGGCACGCCGTCACGAACAAGCGAGATAGCCCAGCTCTGTACCCAGCCATACTCCGTGCTGTTTTCATGCAGCCGATCCGCAAAATCTTTTCGGTCCTGACTGTTAAGGTCCGCAGGACGCTGCTGGAGGGTCCGGAGAAGCACGTACACGCGGTCCAGGAAATCCTTGCGGATGGCATCCTGCTGGACTTTTGTGCTTCCTTCAGGCTTGAAACGCTTGATGACTTCTTCCGCAAGGCCAGGCTTATCCTTGGTGCCGATAAAATCGGACCAGGCAAGGTCGGCAGTCCCCGGTTCGTTTGCCACAGCGAGAAGAAGACCTTCGTGGAAACCTCTCACAAGAGGATTGGTTCCGGCTGTTTCCGGAGTGTACGGAATTCCGATCCGGGTAAAAATGTCATCGCCGAGAAACGCCTGATGAAAACGCGGCGCCATTTCATGGGACCGTTTCAGTTTTTCATTATCATTGCGGTATTCCTGGACCCGCTGAAGAATCCGGTCACGCTGGTTAATTCTCTGTTCCGCCGCAAGCCGGGCGAGTTCATCCGCCGCCGCACCTCGGGGCGCGGGGATAACAACGGCTTCCGGTTCATGCTTAACGGGCAGCACACGAGGTGCAGCCCCGGGGCCGCGCGCAACTGGAGGGGCCGGTACGACCGGCACTTCAGGAACCGCAGCTCCGGGCACCTGCATCGCCCGTAACAAGGCAACAAGATCTTCACGGACTGCAGCCTTGGCCGCTTTCTGGCGGTCCGCCTGAGTGCTGCGATAAGATCCGCTTCCCGTCAGAACCTGGATCACAGCGCTGATCTGTTCAAGACGACCAAGCCCCTTGGGATCCACGGTGCTGCCGTCCAGCACGAGAAGCGAGCCGAATGGTTCCAGGGCACCGCCGTAGTAGGGCTGATGGTAATCGAGTTGAATTTCCTTATCCCCTGCCTTGACAGTCACTTTTTCCTTCGGGGTTGCTTTTACGGCATTGCCCCAGACCGATGCGGGAACATTGCCTTTTCCAATCGCAAGGAGAAGAATGTGTCGGCCTTCAAACTGGAAATTGCTGTAATGAAATTTACTCAGGGCGCCCCGTCCGCCGCTGGCGCGGCTGATGGCAAGGTGCCCCGCGTTCTCGTCGTAAAGCTCTTTGAAGTCCATAGCCTCAAGAATCTTTGAAATACGAGAGGAGAGCGCAGGATTGCCGGAGAAATGCTGCTGCGCGACCATCAGTCCCGTAGCAAGCCATCCATTATCAACAGTCGAAATTTCCGCGTTCGTTATTTCAAGCGATCCGCGTTTATAGTATCGGTAAAAAAGCCCGTGGTACAGGGCACGGTCACGGGTCAATTTTTCAAGAGTAACCATTACGGCTTCCACTCTTCGTTTGGATTCTTCACGGGAAATGAAACCCTGTTTTTCAGCGCTGGCAACAGACATCAGATACATGCCCAGTCCCGTGAGTCCTACATAATCGGCCGGAGCTGTCCTTTCAAAATGATCTGCCGGAAGCCCGCTGGGGAATGGCTTGAGCTCCAGCTTGAGAACATCACCGAGCTTACCCGCCTTTTCCAGCAGCCGGAGTGCGCGGATCAGTTCGGGGTTTGCGGTTTTCAGGAATTCCTTATCGAGGGCCAACGCCTTTTTAAGTTCTTCAGCTTTGGAAATGTGGCCATAAATAATCCGGACAGCCTGTTTCTCCGACCCTGTCCAGGATGCAAGATCATAAGTCACGCCTGCTTTAACCTGCAGCGGATAATCAAAATATCCCCATTCGTCGCGGGCCATGTCGGTCAGGAATTCTTTTTCCGCGGGCGTCAGGTCTTTGGTGAAATCAACACCGGCTGCATCCGGCACAGCCGCAAGTTCAGGAATTCTGGCTTCTTTCAAAGCTTTCTGCATGTAAGGATGTTTTTCAAAAAGGCTGCGAACATAGTTTCCTTCAAGCGTATTGACTAGGGACATGTAAGAGAACCCTTTGGCATCTGCTGAAATATGATGGGACACTTGCCGCGTCTGAACATCCACGGATTCGCGGAACCCTTCGCCTGGCACATAAAGTCCAGGGTAGCGCCCCATCAATTCACGAAGGTTCTTGAGGACTTCTTTAGGCGCCACAGGCAGTACAAGAAGGCTCGCGTAAGGCGCGAAAATATTCCCGTCATTGCGGCCGGCTTTGTCCCCTGCGCGCGAAAAATCCCGGCCCGGGCCAAACTGTTCAAAACGCGCGGATCCCGGAACAAATGTCGGGGTGCTTCCCCAAACCGGTGATTCACCAGGCTGAATCCGAAGCCCTGACGAAGGCGCTTTCTTGCGGTAGTTCTCCTGGAGTTTTTCCGCTACGGCCTTCACCCGCGCCCTGTCGAGCGTTCCAGGCCATATTTTTGAAAGTTCTGTAACAAACTGATCAGCCGTAAGATTTCTCTGAAGAAGCTCTTCGACACGGCTTTCAAGGCTTGCGCGGAGAGCAGGCGTCACTTCCACCGGTTTGACCTCGACAGGCGGTTTGACTTCCTTCGCTTCTTCGGGAGCGGCTTCTTCAGCTTCTTCTTCACCTGTTTCACCGGGCAGGGCACCGACCATAAGTGTCGCCAAAAGAAGTGCTGGCACAGCCCGGAATCCTATACCGCCAAATGGAATTCCGGCAGCTCTCGGTTCCTCTGCCTGAGCGAGTTCGGTTTCACCTTTCACCGCCGGCAGCGCCGCCCCCTTCAAAGGAATTAGTTTCGCAAATTCCCGGAAAATAGAAATAATGTCTCCGCCGAGCTTAGGATCCCGGGGCACATTGCGCTGATAGGCTTTGAAACGCTCCATGTAAATCTTCCATTTGGGGTCAGAAAGAAAATCCTTGATCGCTTTGGATTTTTCAGCCGTCTTTTTCGGGCCCGCGTCTCCGAGCATTTTCAGAGCAGCTGTAACAAATTCCTTGGTATCTGCGCCGAGCGACTGCTGCAGGTTGAGGAAACCCCGGAAATAGATCACTTCCTTGATTGCAGGGTCCGCCTTGACGAGTTCTTCAATCGCGGCAGTTTCCTTGAGCCATTCATCACGAGCCGATTCATACGCCAGTTTCTTTTCCGGCCGGGTAAGCGCACGGCCTTTGAGACGTTCACTTTCCTGAATCTTCTGGTTGGCACGGCGGGCAATTTCAGCCACATACGCAGAAAAGAAATTTTCGGCTTCCCGGCTTTTCTTGATGCTTTCTGCCGTGATCGGCGGTAGTTTAAATTCCTCGCCAAAAAGCGCTTTATAAAAAGGCTGGATCTTGGGAAGCAGGCCCTTGATCATGTCAGGCTCATCTTCCAGCATGACTGTCATGGTTTCCATGGTCTCAACTTCCTTTTTGAAATCCCCGCCCACCACAGTGGAGGCTTTCAAAAGCGCCATAATGCGGCCCTGTGTCGTGGAATCGAGCTCAAAGTAATAACCGGATTTTGAAATCCTCTGCTGCCCTGTAAACTCCAGCAGAGCATTGGTCATGTCATACGCTGTCCTCGTTGCGTCGTCCAGACGGCTGCGGAAAGACAAATACGGCGGAATAGCCGGCTCACGGCCCGCTTTGCGCTCCTCTTCAATCCATGTCTCAAAAAGATCCGTACCTTTTTCCATGACGAGCTTTGCAGCTTCGCGGTCGAGCTTGGCATCCTTGAAAGCCTTCCGGACTTCAGCAAGAAACTCTGCACGGCCTAAATTCTTCTTAAGAATTTCCCTAAGAACGGCAGCCGAATCGGCGACTGTTTTGTCCCGTTCTTTTTTGACTTCTTCCTGGGTCTTTGCTTTGGGATCGGCCAGCAGCTTGGTCAGCTCAGTCTGGAGCCGTGTGTCAGAAATGCGTTCCAGTGGATCGAGATACGCCGGGAGATCAAGACGCACCCCTGGGGTTTTCGTTCGGCGTTCACTAATGCCTTTATCCCATTCGGCCAAAGCTTCTTCCACAATCTTTTTGCTGGTCGCAGGATCGAACTTGTATTCGGTCAGGGTTTTTTCAACGCGTTTCAGAAAGTCCGCACGGCTTTCTTCCTTGAATTTTGAATTTCTGAAGATGCCCAGAAGAATATCGCGGGCCTGAGCCGGCGTATGCGGCGCCTTGACCTTGGGATCGGCAACAGCACTCTGCACGGCTTCTTCAATTTCCTGGCTGTCGGCAATAAACCGCATGAGCGCCTGCATCTGCAGGGTATATTCGTTTTCTCCGTATTTGATTTTCTCAGAAGCCATGGACAGCAAAAAGCCGATATGTTTGGGACCCAAAGCCCCTTCAAGTTCCCAAACCCAGGCACCTTCTCCTCCATTTTCTTTCTGGCGACGCACCCATTCATCCTCCGATTTCCCTGAAAGCAGCCACGCGAGATGTCCGTTCAGGCTGCGGAAGGAAGGTTCTGTGAAATGAATCGGTGTTTTCGGATCGCGGCCTGCAGCTACTTCTGCGGCTGCCCATTTACGGTATTCATTGAAGGTGTCGCCCAGAAGATTGCGTACCGTCGCTTCATCGAGACGGTACGGAATATTACGTGGCCCCCATCCCTTAGCAATCTGTTCCTGGCGCCATTTTTCATAATCCTCAATGCCGGCCCGGACAAGCTTGTCAGCGGTTTCTTTGCTGAAAGTTTTTCCTCCAAAAGCTTTTTTAACATTATCGATCAGTTCCTGGCGGGTGTAGCCCATCCACAAACCCGTGCGGACAATTTCACGTCCTTTTTTAATGATCTCGTCCTGGTCCGCTTCAACAGGCTTGGCAGCATCTGTAAGGTTTTCAACCATCTCATCGCGGAAAACCTCTTCCATGACTTTCACGAGCCGTTCCAGAGTCTGATCGCGCGAAACCGTGGGATCTTTTAGGCTTGCCAGAAGACTGGCTTTGGCTTTGTCCCAGGCCACAAAACGGTCTCCACCCGGTTTCTTGGGCTTAAGCGACGGATCCGTTAAAAGCTGCTGCACTTCAGTTTCGAAACTCGGACGCGATGCCTGAAAAAGAATCTGGTTAAACTCCGCAGGGGTACGGCCCATCCGGGCCATGGCTTCTTCCAGGCTGAAGAGCATTCCGATGTCGGCCGCGACCTCTTTGGGATCCGTAAGGTTCAGCTTGCGGCTGAGAAAGGATTCGACGTGGGCACGGATTTCACGGGCATTTCGATAACGTGTAATAACGCCTCGAACCGGAACACCGTCCTCCACAACATCCTGGAGAGGGATGCCTCGGCGTTCGGCAACGGGCACGCCCATGGCTTTTTCACGGTCCCAGCGGACCACATCATCCACTGGTTCGATCATGGTGTTTGCATAAACCGTAAGGAGCATTTGGCGCGTCAATCTCACGATCGCGGCACGAATCCGGTTATTGCGTGACTCAATGAGCTGCGCGAGACGGCCTTTATCTCCGGCCGCCCGGGCTTCAGCAATTTCCCTGAGCTCTTTTTCCAGGGATGAGGGATCGGTCACAACCTGAAGTCCTCCCGTGCGCTGAAGCACCGCCAGATCCCGTGCAGCTTTCAATCCGAAAGCAGCCTGATTTTCCGGACGGCCTTCATTCAAGGCATCGTAAAGAACCTGAAGCTGGCGCTCATACTCATGCGGAAGGTTGCTGAAATTGCGTATGTTAATCATGGAAAGCTTTTCAAACATGCGCTGAGTTTGATCGCCTGCGTTAAGACGTCCTTCCGCATCAATCGGAAAAAGAGCGTCCACATCCCCTGTCACAAAACCTTTCATGAGATCGCCAAAATCAGGGCTGTTCAGGTAATCACCGTATTCAGGCAGATAGAGGCGCATCATTTCTTTGTAGTGGGCGTCGGGATCGTCGCCTTCAGCAACCGTGATCGCCTTGTAGACTTCAAAAATGCGGCTTGTGGATTTGGAATTGAAAATAACGTCGACCACCCCTAGCTGCATAGGGTCTACGGGTGTTTTGAGATCCCCATCCTTCAGCCAAAGGTCGGGCTCTGTCAGGATCCGGTTATAAAGAGACTCCGCCACCACGGCGCGAGTGCCTTCCGTATAACTTTGAACCATGCCGCCCGGTTTCCCGGCAGTGCGGAGATAATCACGGAAACGCTGGGTTCCAATTTCGGCACGCGGTTCGCGCATCGGAATACTGGCCGTGCTCTCAACTGCGTTCTGGAACATCTGCGAAAGACGGACGGGTAGAGATGCACCGAGAGGTTTCTTGTTAATCAGGGCATCGGCAAGCGCATTAAGGGGGTTAATACCAGCGCCGCCCTGCGGCGTCATAAGACCAAGCTGGTTTGAATAGGTCAAAATGGCCTTAATAAAAAGTCCGGCCTGCTTTTCACCGACATCCTTCGGATCTTTTGGCGTATAGAAAATATAGTGAAAGATATTACGTGCCGAACCCACCCGGTCTTCAGTGTAAGGGAAAGAGCGATCTACATACTTCAGAAATTCATGGGTAAGGAAAGTATTCGCGGGCAGGCGGCCCATGCGGCCGTTGCCACGCATGCGGTCCTCTAGAGGAGTTTCAACATACAGCCCTGAACGGATATCCAGAGCGGGATCAAAACCCAGCATACGAGAGACTTTGTTTTGCATCGTTGCGATGAAACCAGCGCCTCGAACAGCGACCGGATAACGCTCCGGACTCGTGAATTGCTCATCCTCGAATCGCGGTCCCAGAATGGAGCGCGCGACAGGGTTTCCTTCAACCAGTTCATCCACTGCGGTTTTACGTGCCTGAGCTCTTTCAACAGCCTGTTTGTTGAGGCGGGCAACGGCATCCCCGGGGCGCAAAAAGTGATAATCAATTTCTGCGGCCGCAGTACTCAGGTTCAGGTACAGTTGATTGAGCGATCGGTTGAACCAGGCTTGCATAAGTGGACTTTCACCATAATTCGCCGCTGCATTGATGCGTTCAAGGTTGATCCGTTTGCGGTGAAGCAGCATATCCCGGCTGACTTTCGCTTCGAGCATAAGGCCCAGAATATCGGCTGTCGTGATATGGCCCATCCAGTCCTTGCCTGAACTCTTGCGGTAAGCCTCCACAAAGGCATAATGGTCTTTTGGGAAAAAGTCGGTGACGGAGTCAGCCGCCCGGTTCCCCAGCCACTTGCGGTCACTGCTCCGCATCATCCAGCCTGATGCTTTCAAATCTTTCAAGATGCCATCCAGCGATGCATTCAGCTCACGGTAGGTCTGCAGCCGGACAGCCGGATTATCCCCCTGTCGCATGACGAACGGAAGATGCGAAAAGAAAAATGCGTACCAGTCACGCTCTGTATAAACTCCGGGATTCTCACGTTGAAATTTCTCATAAGCCGCTTTCTGCTCCTCAATTGTCATTTTCTTTTCCTTGCTGGTCGAACCCGAAGGAAAAACAGTCGGGAAACCCATCTTGATCACCATCTGGCGGACTTGCTCAAGCTCATCGTACTGAACAGGCTGGATGGGTGAAAAGGGCACGTGCGTCAAGCGGACTTGAGGGACTTCGAAATCCCTGTCCATGAGTCCTTCACGGACTACATCGGGAGCCGCTCGAAGATCTCTCGGAGCCAGCGGCACACGCAGTTTGGGAGCGGCGGCAGCCACAGGGATTTCTTCTTTTACAAATACGCGTTCACCTTCGGCGTCTAGAATTACGGCCCCGCGGATTTTATTGCCGGCTTCAAATGCCTGAAACAAGAAGCCGTCGGGAACGGGTTTGTCTTCGCGGGGTTTTGGAGGTTTTCCGACCGAGATCTTAAACTGCTTGGCTGCTTCATGCGTTGCATTCCAATCAAGTACACGGATCCAGAAGGGATCCTCATCATCATCATTGCGGTTCAGAGTTTTGGGCGCCTGACGGAAAAGATACGTGGCAAAAGCAACGGCTTTTTCACGGGCATCTTTCATGGACCGGGTATTGCCGGCAGTTCCACCGAAAATGGACGTCAGATCTTTGTCAGGTCCAAAAAATTCATCAACGAGCCGGAAGTAATTATTCACCTGCACTTCATCTGTCAGGACGTCCGCGGGCGCTACGGCTTTATCTGGAGAGTAAATCGTTCCCCAAAGCGGCATCTTGTCACTTGCCCGGAGTACGATCACTTCGAAACCATCCTTACCGTCGGCACGGTCTTTCACTTGGAGCAGGACATCAACTCCCCAGTCATTTTCTGCCCGGGAATCTTCCATCTCAAAGAACCGCACAAGGTTTGCCAGGTTATCGGGATGAGCCTCTTTGGCCGCTTTCAGAATCATAGCTCTGACTTCTGCTGCCGGGATCATCGCGTAATCGGGATCATCTCCAGGCTTTTCACCGGCTTTCGGAGTGCGAAACTTTAACGCCAGTTCAAGCTTTCGCAGGTTATCTTCGCGCTTCATTTTCTCTTCAAATGCTTTTTGTTCCGCTTGACGGATTTTCTCTTTCTCCAAACGTGCTGCTTCAGCAACGCGGGCTGCCTCGGCTTCGCGTTCTTTCTGCAGCCTTAATTCCTCTTCTTTTTTCAGGCGGGCAGCTTCATCCTGTTCTGCCTTGCGTTTTGCAGCTGCGGCGGCCAGTTGTCTTTTCTCCTCAGCCGTGGGGGCTGTGGCCGCGGCCATCAAGGCTATATAGAGAGCTCCCCGCAAGGCGACATAGCGGACCGCGTGAACGCGAATGGCGGCCAGATTGGCCTGGAAAGCCGTCAACTTCTGATCAGCTGCTTGGGCGCGCGCTGTTACAGCGGCACGAGCGCCGTCAAGGCCCTGAGTCAACAAGACAGCGGGCTCTACACCCAGCGGCTGAGCCTGCTTGACCACTTCCTGCTGAGCGGCTTTAAATTCATTTAAGGCCGCGTGGTAATCCGCCACTTTCGGTGCAGGCTCGGCATTAGGATCAGGAGGAGGAAGAGTCTTTTGAATTTCAGCAAGTAATTCGGGCGGCAGCCGTGAACTTAGCTCAAAAAGAGGGTTCGCTTTGTTCATTTTTTCCCGGATAGCTTTGAACGCCGCCTCTTTTTCCTGATACTTGGACAGAACTCCTGCAATTTCTCCTTGAGACGCTTCTAATTTCGCTTTCGCAGAGTCGGCAGTCTTCTTTTCAGAAGCAAGGGCCTGCTCAATCCGGCTGATCATGTCATCCGCACTTCCCGTTCCGGCCGACGTAAGTTCATCGGGGAAGTCCTTAAAGAACGTGAGTGCCGCGACATCTTCTGCCTTTAATTCAACCCCCTTTGCCTTAAACGCATTGATTCTTTCCGCTTCGGGAAGAGCTACAGAATCTTTCAGCGTTTTGGAGAGGTCGGCATTAACCTGATCCCGTATCACCCACTTGGTCATTCCCGCGCCCGGAATCACAAGATGCGAATCAGCGCCCACAGGAACAGGAAGCGGATCCATACGTTCTGTTAAGAGCACATGGTCGCCGTGTTGGGTACTGACGCCTTTGGAACGGAAGAAGACCGGATAATTTCCTTCAGGGGTTATCGCGACGTTAAAATGGATGCCGCCAGAGCTGAACGCATTGGGCTGCTCCTCGCCGACAGATTTAAAGAAAGCTTGTACCTGGCCGCCCAAAGCAGCAAGCCGCGCTTCATCAGGAGCTTCAGAGATCAATTCTTCAGTAACCTGTTTGTAGGCAAGAAGGACAGCGTCACGCTTACCCGCCTGCTCAGGCTTCGCGTAGGTGACTGCGGCTATTTGCTGGAACCTCTGCTGATTAAGTGCAAGGGCTTCACGCGCAGCTTGCTCAAGAGAACCTATCCGTTCGCGGATAGCCGCCTTCATGGCTTCCCCTTCCGGTCCCGGCGCAGGTGCTGCAAGAGCACGGCGTGCCTGAGAAAGCTGGAAAAGCGCTGTCTGCAGATGAACCATGTCGCCGTCATTTTCCGCAGGCGTATAAAAAAACTTTTGAAGCGCTTCTCCCTGAAGTTGTTCATAACGGACTCTCTCTTCTCCCAATTTATGAACGCGGATCTGATGGTCGATTCCGGCAATCTGCTGTTCGATTTTCACAAGTTCTTTGGTGAGTTTTTCACGTTCCGCAGGTGTTTTCGCATCTTTAACGCGGGCCTCGAGATCAGTCTTGGCATAATCCAAAAGGCTTTTCTGGACCTGTATCCGGACAGCTTGTTCAGGAGAAAAACCGGCTTCTGAAATCGGTTTATCAATAACGCCGGTATGATCAGTCACATAAAGCCAGACGGGATTGTTCTTGAAGAGGGCCCCCCAGAAGTTGTTAAAAAGGCCAAGAAGGGTGTGCTCAATGAATTCACCGATCCCGAAGAAGAAATGAAAATCTTCCTGCCCAAGGGCTTTACCAATGACGTGGTCGGCTTGGTACATCATGGTCAAACCCGCAGGAATTTCGATATTGATGACCTGGAAGGCAACGCCCGCTGCAAAAGCGCTTCCGTAAAACCGGTAATTAGTGAACGTCTGCTGGCGCCCCTGGGATGCGATCGTACGGCGGACGGTATCAATGTTGAAATCAGACGGGATGG
>CAYRBY010000038.1:0-19136 GCA_964422635.1 uncultured bacterium | reverse complement strand
CATCCTGAAGAAGCGGCTGAAAGGACGTGCGGAAAGATTCCCCGACCTGTTTAAGAGAAACACGGTCCTGCGGACGCTTCGGCCCCGCGAGGCTCGGTTCCACATCTTCAAGTTTAAGTTCAAGGTGATCCGAGAAAACAGGCTCCGGACTTCCCGCTTCACGGAAGAGCCCCTGCTCTTTGCAGTAAACTTCCACTCGCTTCACCTGCTCGTCGGAGCGTCCCGAAAGACGAAGGTAATTCAGGGTTTCATTATCAATCGGGAAGAACCCCATCGTCGCTCCATACTCAGGCGCCATATTGGCGATCGTGGCACGGTCTGCCAAGGACAGTTCATTAACGCCCGGACCATAAAATTCGACAAATTTTCCAACAACGCCCCTTTTACGAAGCATTTGCGTCACCGTCAGAACAAGGTCTGTGGCGGTCATGCCTTCACGCATACGGCCGAGAAGTTTGAAGCCCACCACTTCCGGAATCAGCATGGAGCAGGGCTGCCCCAGCATCGCGGCTTCCGCTTCAATGCCGCCAACACCCCACCCCAAAACCCCAAGCCCGTTAATCATTGTCGTGTGAGAATCGGTTCCCACAAGGGTATCGGGGTACATCAGGGTTTCGGTTCCACATTTTTTTGTGAATACAACGCGCGCAAGAAACTCCAGATTCACCTGATGAACAATGCCTGTTCCCGGCGGAACCACCTGAAAATCACGGAACGCCTGCTGCCCCCAGCGCAAAAACTGATACCTTTCATTGTTGCGCTGATATTCGAGATTCACGTTATCCCGGAATGCCTGGGGTGTTCCAAAGGCATCAACCTGCACCGAGTGATCAATCACAAGGTCCATGGGTTCCAGAGGGTTAATCTTCTTGGGATCTCCGCCCATTTTTTTAATGTGATCACGCATGGCCGCAAGGTCCACCACCACAGGAACTCCTGTAAAATCCTGCAGCAGCACACGGGCAGGGGTAAAAGCAATTTCCTTGTCCGATTTTCTGGAGGGATCCCACTGTGCCAGCGCTTCAATATCCTCGCGGCGAACCGCCTTGCCGTCTTCCGTACGAAGCAGGTTCTCAAGAAGAACCCGAAGGGAGTATGGCAATTGGCGGATTTTAAAGCCCGCTTTCTCAAGAGCATCGAGACGAAAAATGGCAAAGGTTTCGTTTCCGATTTTGAGCGAGGATTTGGCATTAAAGCTGTTCATAGTTCTCCGGACTTCACGCTTTTCAGAGCGGTGATCGCTTGGGGTTGAAAGAATTTATTTTTGAATTGCAGACGGATTGATCTTGGCGCAGTTTTCACGCACATGCTCCGCAGAAACCTGCAAAGCCTTGCGCTGATCATCGCTGATCGGAAGCTCTATGACTTCCAGGATACCGGAACGTCCGAGCTTGGCCGGAACGCCGCAATACACATCGCGGATTCCATACTCCCCGGTCAGGTACGCGCAAACCGGGATAATTTCTTTCGTATCCTGCAATACGGCGCGGACCATCCTCACCGCTGAAGAAGACGGTGCGTAGTAAGCGCTGCCCGTTTTCAGATACTTCACAATCTCGGCACCGCCGTCCCGGGTGCGCTGATTAATCTGTTCGATCTTGTCAGCGGGCAAAAGCTCAGTGACGGGCTTCCCCTTCACAAGCGTATGCTGAGGAACCGGAACCATTTCATCGCCGTGACCGCCAAGAACCATAGCCTTCACGTCGGAAGGTTTGCACTTCAACGCCTCTGCTATGAAATATGCGCAGCGGGCGGAATCCAGCTCACCCGCCATACCAAAAATACGGCGTGTTTCGAAGCCGGATTTTTTCCAGGCCAAATAGGTCATAACATCCAGCGGGTTAGTCACGGTAATGATAATCGCCTTGGGAGAATATTTAGCGCACTGCTCCACAATGCCGCCGACAATTTCCGCATTCTTGAAAAGAAGATCATCACGGGTCATGCCGGGTTTACGGGCAAGGCCTGCGGTAATGACGATCACATCGGAATCTTGAGTGTCTTCATAGTTATTGGTTCCGACAATACTGGTGCTGAAACCTTCCACCGGGGCGGACTCCATCATATCCAGAGCTTTTCCTTGAGGGAGCCCTTCCACAACATCAATCAAAACCACATCCGCGATTTCTTTTTCAAGAATGCGCTGGGCGGTTGTTGAACCAACAAATCCTGCGCCGACAACAGTTACTTTGGGTTTCGCCATAAAAATTCTCTCCTGTCAAAAACCGCGTGGGGGAATGCGGAATAGTTTATTTTCCAACTTTCGAAAACTGCATCTTGCGGATAATGGCATCGCCCATTTCACGGGTGCCTACCGCTGTTGGATCATTCTTGTTAGCCTTCATATCGTAGGTCACGTCTTTACCTTCACGGATCACTTCAGCAACCGCATTTTCAAGCCTGTCAGCCGCTTCATGTTCTTCCAGATAACGCAGCATCAAAACACCGGAAAGAATCAGCGCTGTGGGATTTACCTTGTTCAGCCCTTTGTACTTGGGCGCAGAACCGTGAGTCGCTTCAAACATCGCCCCGTTGGACCCGATATTGGCGCCCGGAGCAACCCCCAGCCCGCCGATCAGCCCGGCGCAAAGATCAGAGAGAATATCCCCGTAAAGGTTAGGGAGAACCAGCACATCATAAAGTTCCGGCGTTTGAACAAGCTGCATGCTCATATTGTCTACAATGCGGTCATCGAATTCGATATCCGGATATTTTTTAGCAACTTCGCGCGCGACTTCAAGAAAGAGGCCGTCCGAAAATTTCATAATGTTGGCCTTGTGAACCGCTGTCACCTTCTTGCGCTTGTACTTGCGGGCATACTCGAAGGCATAGCGGACAATCCGTTCGGTGCCAAAGACGGAAATGGGCTTGATGCTGACGCCGGAGTCAGGGCGGATCTTTTTGGTGGCGTATTTATTAATGAAATCGATGACTTCCTGGCATTCCTTGGTTCCCTTCTGAAACTCAATGCCCGCGTAAAGGTCTTCCGTGTTCTCGCGGACAATCACGAGGTCAATATTCTGATAGCGCGACCGCACACCTGCATAGCTCTTGCACGGACGTACGCACGCATACATATCAAGCTCTTTCCGAAGCGCCACATTCACAGAGCGAAAGCCTGTTCCTACCGGAGTTGTAATAGGCGACTTGATTGCGATTTTATTTTTACGGATGGACTCGAGAACGCTGTCAGGAAGGGGGGTTCCAATCTTGGCCATCACATCGATACCTGCCTCCTGAACGTCCCACTTGATCTGAACGCCGGTGGCTTCAATGCACTTGCGGGTCACGTCTGCGAGTTCGGGGCCAATTCCATCACCGGGAATAAGAGTAATATCGTAAGTCTTCATGCCTGACTCCTTGAAATCGAGATGAAAGTCCGAATGCCTGGGGGATGTCCGAAGAGCACTTGACTTTACGGGTTTTCACTGCAAAATAAGGCCTTTGAAATTTCCCTGCTTTATAAAGGCCGCTATTCTATATGAACACCGCAAAAATTAAAAGCACCCTATTGGAAGCCCTCCGGAACGCCGGGGCTATCGCAAGAGCTGCAATCAATGCCCCCAAAGACATCCGCCTGAAAGCCGTTATGAGTCTGGTCACGCAGACGGACATGGAGTGCGACCGGGTTATTATGGAAACCATCCGCCGCGAATTTCCTGACCACGCCTTTTTGACAGAAGAATCCCCGGCCCAGGGAAATTCGGTTTCCCGCTGGATCGTGGACCCCATCGACGGAACCACCAACTTCGCGCACGGCTATCCGGCAGCCTGCATTTCTATTGCCTTTGAACACGAAAAGCAGCTCCTGATGGGCGGCGTTTATGACCCGTTCCGCGATGAACTTTTTTTCGCTGAAAGAGGAAAGGGCGCTTTCCTTAATGATAAACCCATTCATGTTTCAAAAATTGCAACGCTTGAGGATGCCCTTTTAAGCACCGGCTTTCCCTACGACGTCCGGGAGCATGCGGATGAATACCTTGCGGCTTTCAAAGAATTTTTGATGATCACCCAGGGAATGCGCCGCCCCGGGGCCGCGGCTCTTGATCTTTGCTACGTGGCCTGCGGACGCTTTGACGGTTACTATGAAAAAAGCCTTCAGGCGTGGGACAAAGCGGCCGGAATGGTCATCGTAGAAGAAGCGGGCGGGAAAGTCACAAACTACAAAGGCGAACGCTTGAGCGTTGATCACAGGGCCAATCTTGCCTCCAACGGCCTTCTGCATCAGGCGATGCTGAATGTTCTGGGCAAATACGCCTAGAGCTGAAACCAAAGAACGTCAGAACAGCCTACTTTTTATTCTCACCAGACAGAATCTTTTCCAGAAAAACAGCCGGCCTGTTCCAGTAATCCTCACCCGCTTTATAAGGAAGATCGTTATGCATGCCGTCAGCTACGCTGAAGAACTCTTTCGGCAGGGGTGCCTTTTCAAAGAGTTCTCCCGCCATTGCGTACGGGCAAATTTCATCCTCAAGACCGTGGAGAATAAAAAGCGGCGGTTTGATCTTGTGTATAAAATCTTCATTGGGAAAAGCAAAGTTTTTAATGAGTACTGAAGGGACCATCGGGTAATGCCTGCGGCCAAGCTCGACAAATGAAGTGAAAGGCGCTTCCAGGATCACAGCCGCGGCTGCAAACTCACAGCCTAAGCGTATGGCTGGATAAGTTCCAAGTGATTCTCCGTAAAGCACTATTTTGGAAAGCGGGTATTTCTTTTTCTCACGCAAAAATTCGAAGGAGGTCTTTGCATCGCAAAGCACATCGTCCTGATGCTGAATGCTTCCGCGGCTCTGGCCGTAGCCGCGGTAGTCGACAAGAAAAACCGAGTAGCCGCGTTTGACCCATCCTTCAACCTTAGAAAGACGGCCGGAAATATTTCCGGCGTTTCCATGAAGGAAAAGCAGAACGGCGCGGTCTTCCGGCGCCTTCAAATACCATCCATGAAGTGAAACTCCGTCCGATGTCGTCATACGGACGTCTTCATAAGCAAAATGGTAGTCTTCTGGCTTTTCGTAAAACGTTTTCTCGGGGAAAAAAATCATAGATGCAATCATACGGCTCACTCGATTAAACTTAGTTCAACTCTTGGCTTTTGCCGGTTAAGCTTATTGAACAAGCGCCGAAAACACAATCACAAAACTGGTTAAATATGACAGCTTCAAAAGAATCTCGTTTTACCCTCGCCTTCTTTTTGGCCGCTGTGCTGCCCCCCGCGGGAGTCTTTCTGTCAAAAGCTTCCGGGTCACTCTTCTGCGCCTTAGCTGGAACCTTTCTGCTTCTCTTGGCCGCAATCGGATGGGGCGCCACTGAAAAACTGGCTGAGAAAAAAAGAGTTCACGGCGCCCTTCTCGCTCTAGGAACCTTAAGCCTTGTGCTCATGCTTCCCGAAGCAGCGCTTCGTGCCGCAAACTTCAGATACGAATCGCGCCTTGAATTCGGCTTCCCCAGGCCGGAATACATGTATCTTTACCAGGCTGACCCAGATCTTTTCTGGGTTTTTCATCCGGGGCCGGGTATTAACCGCGATGGTTTTAGGTCCGCTCCGCTCGATTCACCCAAAGAAGAAGGAACATTCAGAATTCTGCTTCTGGGAGACTCGTGTATTTTTAAGTACTTCCCCGAAATGCTCCAGAAACAGCTAAGCAATCTCACAGATAAAAAAATCGAAATTGTGAATCTAGCTGTTCCGGGCTACTCCTCCTTTCAAGGCCGCAGGGCTGCGGAGAAATACGGGCAAAGCGCCCGCGCCGATCTGGTAATTGTTTCTTTCGGGTGGAATGACCATTGGCTCGCCTATGATTCACGTGATTCCGGAAAAAAAGCGCCGGAGGGAGAAGCAAAACTTCTTGCTTACACACTCCATCATTGGCGGCTTCTTCAGGGAACTTTTTGGCTGATGGACCATTTCAAAACTCCGCTGAAGGAGACACGGGTGCTTCCTGATGAATACAAAGATAATCTCTCCGCGATCCATCAGGTTTTTAAACCTTTAGGAGTCCCAGTGGTCTTTTTTACTGCGGCCTCCTCCCATGAATCCTTAGGCGTGGAAGATGCCATCGTTCAAATGCATTTCGGAACGGATGCAGATTCCATTCGTAAGCTTCATAAAGCTTACAACGAAATTGTGCGTCAAACAGCCCTCGGACAAGGCGGTATTCTTTTGGATCTCGAAGCGTCCCTAAAAGACAGGGACGATCTTAACGTCCTTTTCAAAAAAGACGGTATTCACTTCACGGATGCGGGTTTTGAAGTTCTCGTCCGTCAAACTGCCGAATTCTTGATTTCCCATCAATTCGTCCCTCTAAAAAAGCAGCCTTCGGAAGCGCGTTGAAAAACACTCTGAAGGCCCTTAAGATACGCGAATGAAAAAAAATCCCCACTCCGCTCTGCAGAAAACTTTATTTCAGTGGTATAAAAAAAATGCCCGCGATCTGCCCTGGAGAAAAACCCGGGATCCTTACCGGATTTGGATATCGGAAATCATGCTTCAACAGACTCAAGTCGACACGGTGATCCCTTATTACGAAAGATGGCTGCAAAGGTTTCCGGATCTACACTCACTTTCCAAGGCACCTCTTTCGGATGTTCTTGCGTTGTGGGCGGGGCTTGGTTATTACCGCAGGGCGCGCATGCTTCACGCAGCCGCCGGGAAGATCTGTGAACATCACTCGGAGCAAATGCCTTCGAACCCGGAGGCATTACAAAAACTTCCTGGTATCGGACGCTACACGGCAGGCGCCATTGCCAGTATCGCTTTTGAGAAAAAAACACCCGTTCTCGACGGAAACGTCATCAGGATCCTAACCCGTATTTTTGGCATCCCGGATGACACCGCAAAACCCACTTCAATTAAAGGGCTCTGGGATTTAGCCGAAGCGCTTCTTCCTGAAAAAGACATTGGAGATTTCAACCAGGCGCTGATGGAGCTGGGAGCCACTGTCTGCTATCCGCAAAATCCTCAATGCAAAATGTGCCCGGTGTCTTCTCTTTGCAAAGCCCATGCAGAGGGCCGTGAAACTTTTTACCCAGTAAAATCCAACCGTGAAAAACTTGAAAAAATTCGGAGCTTCGCGCTTGTGCTAAAAAAAAGCGAGTCCGTCCTGCTGCAAAGGCAGCCTGAAAAAGCCCGCTGGGGAGGCTTGTGGATGTTTCCGTTCTGGGAGAAAAAGGAGCATCTTTTCAAAGCGGTTAAAAGTGCATCCTCAGCGCCGGAAAAATGGCTGAGCCTCCGCCACGGATTTACAAAATATCTGGTTAGTCTCGACGTCTACCTTTGTACGGCTGAAAAAAAGTCAGCGTCGTCGTTTGCGTCAAAGGGCGACTTGCAATGGGTTCCCATCTCAAGACTTTGTGATTATGCCTTGCCGGCACCGCACCGTAAAATTGCGCAAGCTCTCAGCGGTGGCCGGTGATCTTTTCTCTTTTTCGTTCCGGGAAAAACTGGAAGGAAAACGCAGCCATTGCCTGCATCTCCTGCGCAGCGCTCCTTTATCAAATCCTGATGACCCGCATTTTGAGCGTTGTCTTGTGGTATCACTGGGCCTTTCTTACTATTTCTCTGGCTCTTCTCGGAATGGGGGTTGCCGGTGTCTGGTTCACCCTAAAAAAGCCCGGAGCACGCATCCTTCCCATAAGCTTATGGCTCGCAGGCATATCGATTCCCCTCTCCGTTCTTCTTATCTTCCATCTGGGCCAGCCAGGCGCAGGCAAAGGAACG
This sequence comes from uncultured bacterium, assembly GCA_964422635.1. Lineage (GTDB taxonomy): Bacteria > Omnitrophota > Omnitrophia > Omnitrophales > Aquincolibacteriaceae > ZLKRG04. The sequence continues at coordinate 11,419 of CAYRBY010000038.1, read as the reverse complement.
CTTACGCTTTGCGTGACCTCTATGCTTGTCCCGATGCTCTTGATGGGGATGAGCACATGCCTTCTTCTCCTCCAGGCAAAAGAAAATGATTTTGGGCCACGCTACGCCTCAGACCTCGCTGGCGCGGCTTTTGGCGCAGCGGCTGCCATTCCTCTCATGCACCTGCTTCCCACGCCCAAAATTATCGTGTTAACGGGTTTGCTCCCGCTTGCGGCTCTCGCCCTTCTTGAGCCGCACTTCCGGAATACCAGCTTGCGGCTTTCGACACTACTGATCATATTGCTCCTTATGACCGCCCCTTTTCGGCTGTCTTATTCCAAAGGCTATAAGGAACCTCCCGGCACTGTGCTTTATGAAAAGTGGTCGCCGACCGCACGGCTTTCTGTTTTTAAACTTTCCTTTTTCCAGGCCAAAGGCAAACTGTTCGGCTGGGGCATGGGATCCAAGTATCAAGGTCAGGATGCGCAATATTACTGGATTGAACAGGACGGAACTGCCGGCACGCCCATCAACCGCTTTGAGGGAAACCGCGAAGAACTCTCTTACCTTACTTTTGACGTTACAAGTGCCGGTTACCTCTTCCGGCATCCTCAAAAAGTTGCCATCATCGGACCAGGCGGCGGCCGCGACATTTTGTCCGCTTATTTTTCAGGGGCGCCGTACATTGATGCAATTGAATTGAATCCCTCGATGATTCAAACGCTTTCAGGTCCCTTTAAAAAATTTTCCGGGGATGTCTATCACCTGCCTGGGGTTCACGCCGTCCTGAGTGAAGGGCGCAGTTATTTAACCAGAACCCAAAACACCTATGATTTGATCCAGATTTCCCTTATCGATAGCTGGGCCGCAACGGCCGCTGGTGCCTTTGCATTGTCGGAAAACAATTTGTACACCGTGGAATCCTTCCGTCTTTATTTTGAAAAGTTGAATCCAAAAGGGGTTCTCTCAATCAGCCGCTGGCACCACGTTGAGTCACCCACACTGGCCTTGCTTGCCAGGGAAGCCCTGACATCGGCAGGTATTGAAAAACCGCTTGATCATATTGTCTTTCTCCGGGGAGATCATGTTGTCACCTTGCTTTTAGGCAAAAGTCCTTTTGGACAGGAAGACATTGCCAGCCTCCAGAAGATCTGCGACGAAAAAGGGTTTCAGCTCCTCTTCCCATTGAAGCCGGGCGAAAAAGAAAACAAACTTTCGGATGCATTAAAGCGTGCTGAAAAAAGCTTTATGAAGGACGGGCTTCGGTTCCGGGCGCCCACCGATAACCGACCTTTCTTTTTTCATGTGGTCCCCATTTTTTCCTCGATCAGCCTCGCCTCTTTTAAAGAGTATGCTTACAACGAAGTCGCTGTTCTAACCCTTCGCTTCACCATGATGCTTGTCACAGGGCTCAGCGTTTTATTCTTCTTCCTCCCTTTTATTTTATTTCCCGAAAGCCGGAAAAAAAGCTCCGGCTTTTGGCGAGGGAGCCTTTATTTTCTGAGCATCGGCCTTGCTTTTATGCTGATTGAAATTCCCTGGATTCAACGCTTCGTTCTTTATTTGGGACATCCCAGTCACGCGCTTACCGTCGTGCTGGCATCGCTCCTTCTCGGTGCGGGCGCGGGATCTTTAATTTCACCAAGGGTTCCTCTTTCATGGCTGCAGCGCGCAGGCTTTCTGACTGCCGTTATTCTTGCTCTCCTCAACGCAGGGATGGGTGAAGTCTTCCGGCATACCCTTGGCTGGTTTTTCCCATTGAGGGTTCTTGTCACCTTTGCGCTCATACTTCCGCCAGCTTTCCTGATGGGACTTTTTCTGCCGCTCGGGTTCGTGCGTTTCGGTGAGACCCATAAAGCCTGGTTTTGGGCTTTAAACGGTACCGCCAGTGTTCTGGCGAGCGTTCTCTCTTTGGCTTTATCTATGGAGTTCGGTTTTTTTCAGGTTGGAGCTGCCGGTGTTTTTCTTTATCTGTTCGCATGGCTGCTTCTCAAAGGGAAATGCTCTGGTACAATGGCGGCATGATGACTTCCCGACCCGCCCCTTCATCACCCGTTTTCATTGCAGACCTTTCCGCCCGTGAAAAGATTCGTGTTTCAGGAAAAGACCGCACAACCGTTCTGCACAGGCTTTTAAGCCAGGAGATTCGAACGATTGAACCTGGCGGCTGGAATTATTCTTCGCTTTTGAACGCGCGAGGAAAAGTTCTATCTCTCATGACCCTTCTGGCCTTTGAAGATTTTTACTGGCTTGATGTGGACCCGGGCTGCGCCGAAAAAACTATCACGGCGCTCAACCGCCTGATCATTACGGAGGATACGTCTCTCACTCTCGAAGGTGGATTCTCCCATTTTCTCCTGGCTGGATCCGGTGCGGCGGCTGCGATAGAGAAAATCCTTTCGACCCGCATCCCGGAATCGGCACCTTTTCATTACACAAAAGTTCATTTTCAGTCGCAGACCTTTTTTCTTATTTGTAAAGGCTTTCAAATCTTTGAAATTATCTTTCCATCTGCCTTGCAGAATTTTTTCAAAGAAAAAATTATCGCGGCAGGCGCTGCTGATGCGGACTCCTCCGTCTACGAAGCATTCAGGATTGAACATGGGATTTTGCGCTATGGGCAGGATGTCACAGAAGATGTGACGCTTCCGGAAACAGGGCTGGATGCGGTAGCTTCTAGCGACAAAAAGGGCTGCTACCCGGGGCAGGAAGTGGTCGCAAGAACCAACACCTATAAAGGACACACAAAAAAAATGCGTGGACTGATTTTGGCTTCTGCTCAAATGCCGCTGCCAGGAACGAAGTTTTTTTCAGGGGAAACCGAGGCCGGATGGATCACAAGCGCCTGCTTCTCGGAACACTGGCGAAAGGTGCTGGCTCTTGCTTATCTGAACAAAGGATTTTTTGATGTGCCGCGCGAGACGGAGTTCACTTTCAATGGCGTCAAGATCCCGGTTCAAATCACCGGACTCCCTTTCCGCGAAAATCCTACAGCTTGAGTCTTTTGAAAAGACATTCCGGCATCAGCTTGATCGCCAGCATAATCCATTGCCAAAACCATGGGAGATAGACCACGTCCTTCTTCTGGATAATGGCATCATAGATAGCCCTCCCCACATCCTCCGGATCCGCAAACAAAACATTCTTGGGAAGGTGCGCAGTCATCGGAGTCGCGACAAAGCCCGGTTTAACGGTCAAAACCTGAATTCCCTCATCATGGAGTCGGTTCCTTAGCCCCCCCAAATAAATATCCAGGGCGCTCTTGGAAGCACCATAGATATAATTACTTTGCCTCCCCCGGTCCGCGGCGACAGATGAAATCACCGCAATGAAACCAGCTTTATGCTTTTCAAATTCAGGAACCAGCAGGGTCAATAAAGACACCACGCTCAAAAAATTGGTCCTGAAAACCTGCTCAGCCAGCGCATAGTCACGCTCACAGGCTTCTTGATCGCCGGCCATGCCGTGCGCGATCAAGACCCCATCGAGACCGCCCAAAGACCGGTGAGCTTCTCGGACGACTGCCGTGTGGCTTTCAAAATCCTGCGCATCAAAGAAACCGGTTTCAACCTGAGCAGCCCCCCGGACTTTCAGGTCTTCCGCTAAAGCCAGGAGCCGTTCTTCGTTTCTCGCGGCAAGAAAAAAAGAGTTTTTTTCCGCGGCAAAACGTCTTGCGGCGGCCTGCGCTATTGCGGAACAAGCCCCTGCGATCAAAATCTTCATGATCAGCCTCCGGTTTTTGAAAAGCGGGTCATTCGTCTGAAAAAATCAGATTCAAAAAGAGGATCTTTCCATTTGAGAAATTCCGGCCACTGCGGAAAAAACGCCTCGAAACTTTCCATCGACATCCGGGCATCCTTGGCCGGGTAGACCGCCCCTCCACAGGCCCGGACTATTCCGTCCAGCGTTTCCATGAGCTTAAAGCTTGCCTCACCCTCGTTCAGAAGATCCACAGCCACCGACCAGCCTTCACGCGGGAACGAAAGTTTCCCAGGCGAGGCTAAAGAACCAAATTTTTTCAAAACCGCCAGGACTGACGCGAGGCCGGAGTCCGCAATAATCCTTAGGAGCTCTTCGGCTTTTGAAAAACCCGCCGCCATCGGAACAACGGCTTGATACTGAAAAAAACCCTGCGGGCCGTATAGGCGATTCCAATTTCCAAGGGCATCCAGCGGAAAAAAAAAGTGGGGGTAATAAACGGTTCTTGTTTTCTTGCCGGTATGCCGGGAAGAATAGATTGCATTGAAAATTTTGACTGCTCCGGGGGTCACTACGCTCTTGGGCAAATCAAAAGGTATAGAAATTTTTCTATACCCGGAGCCCACAGATGTTTTAGGGGCGTTCCTCACGTGTCTACCGCGAAAATAAACGCCTCTTCCAAAGGAATCTCCGGAGGCAGAGACGTCCACCCAGGCAACTGTATATTCGGAATCTTGATCAGATTCCGATAGTTTCAACAACCCATTCAAATCCGAAAAAGATATGGATTCTGTCTCGATCATAGGGCCTTCGCACCGCTTCATCTGTATTTCAAGCCTTGTCATGAGACCCGTAAGACCAAGCCCGCCGATCGTTGCCGAAAAAAGTTCGGGATTTTCTTTTCGGGAACACCGGTAAGCCGCCCCGTCTGAACGCAGCAGTTCAAGGCTCAGCAAATGCCTGCCAAAAGTTCCCTCAAAGTGGTGATTTTTGCCATGGATATCATTTGCGGCTGCGCCGCCAACGGTAACATGCCCGGTACCAGGCACCACAGGCAAAAACCATCCTTTGGGCGAGATGGTTTTTAAAATCTCTCCGATTGTAACCCCTGCTTCGCAATGAAGAATGCCTGTCTGTTCATCAAAAGAAATAAACCGATTCAGCGCTGCGGCATCCAAAAGCCTGCCGCGTGTATTCAAACACACATCCCCATAACTGCGTCCTTTTCCGTAAGGAAGGACAGTCCCTGTCGATGAAAGCTCAAGTTTCTCGGGGCACCAGCCAAGCACCGAAGCTTTCTGAAGTCTTTTTGGATAGCGTCCCCAGCTCTCATATCGTGTATTCATCACTCACCAAAAATAATTTCCTACAAGCTGCATCACCAGAGTTTGAAAAAACACCATCCCCGCAAGTTTAAACCGGACTGAGGCCCATGACGAACGATTTTGCATCAGCTTTAAAACCGGAAAAAGCAAAAAAGGATAGAAATACAGACAGACTCGCGCAGTCTCGCCGGTTTCGTAAACTCCGAGGAAAAGCATGGCGGCAAGCGACCCAAGGGCCAGAAGAGAAAGCTTCATCAGGTCAGACGGTCTTTTGGAAAAGCTCAAAAACCCTTCGGCTGCAGCCAAGATAAATAATGGCCCTGAAAAAAGAAGGATTTCAAAGATACACTCAAAGCGGGTCAATAAATAGTTTACGGGTTCCGACAAAAGCCGGAAACCGTTGGGATTTTCTAACAATGACGCCGTCTGGAAGGCCTCAAAATAGTTAAATCCCGTAAAGAAATACAAGCCGCCATAAGCGGCACAAAGGCCGGCGGTCAAAGCGGCTGCTTTCCGGAGGCTGCGCTTTTTCAGCCATTCCCATCCTGCAAAAACGGGCAGAAAAAAAAGAAATCCAAATGTCAAAAAGGAAACAAAAAAAAGACAGACAAACGTGCCCGCAAAACTCACGTCCCTCCGGGGAGTTATAAAGAAGAAGACGGCCCCAAGCGAAAGGCCGGCAATCACGGCATCCAAAGAGGCCAGGTAGTAAATCTGAACCGAAGGCAGAACAAGAAAAAGAAAGACTCCATACACGGAAAGCTCTGCATCAAATTCCCTCTTTAAAATTCGGGATAAAAAGAAGACGCTGAAGGCCGTGCCCAATGACGCAAAACTCACTGCCACAAACCAGGGCTGGGGAATGATTTTCAAAAGTCCGTAGACAAGAAGAACGGCACCCGGGGGATGAGTGCGGCTGTGCGTCAGCAGGCCCTGCTGATCCAGGTTAAAATGACTGATAAAATCAAACGCATGCGTGATACGCAATGCGTCGTGATAATACTGGTTCCAGGAGCCCGCAATAGGCTGGGTCAGCACAGCTCCAAAGCCCTGAGCTGCGTTGGATAGAAACATCAGAAAAAGTCCTGAAAAAAATAACCAGAGTATCCCTTGGGGGGTTTTTTTCAGATTCCGGATCATGCCCAAGGCAGAAGCATATGCGGCAAATGCCGGCAGGAATTCCCAAGTCCAGGAATGGCGCGGCATAAAAATGCTGATAGGCCAATACCGCGGACAATCCGGAACTTCAAGAGGCATGCAAAGCTGCCACGCGGCTCCATTCAAGGCGGTAATGCCGCCAAAGAAAATGACTGCGGCCAGAACCACTCCTCCTGGGGAGAACACAATACTGGCCGAACTCTTTCGGCACTTTACAGGATGCCCGGTCATTCTATTCTCCGTCTCGAAATTAAAAACCCCGGTAAATGACGGCCATATTCAAAACAAGCCAAAGGAAAAGATTGATGCGGGTCGGAAGGTCCGTGAGAACAATCTGAACAGGATCCCCTTCAACATGTCTCGCGTGGATAAGATAAAGGTAACGGAAGATACCATAGTAAACGAACGGAAGCGTTACAAAGAGGTGCTGACTTCCGAACATTTGAACTGTCCGCTCATCAAGTGTGTAAAGAAGATATGCCACAATAATGGATGATGTAATCACCGAGACCATTTGATCAATAAAATAGGGGGTGTACTTTTTAAGGACAGCGCGGCGTGCGGAAGGCTGATTTTCTGTTCCATACAGCTCCTGCCTGCGTTTAGTAAAACCAAGGAACAGCGCCAGCAGAAAAGTCATGAGTAAAATCCAGGGAGAAAGCTCCACCTGAGTCGCGGCGCTTCCAGCGGCAAGCCGGAAGACAAAAAAAACGGCGAGACAAAAAACATCTAAGATCACAATTTTCCGGAGGATACTGTTGTAGAGGAAATTAAAAAACAGGTAGCCGCCAATAGCCAGGGAGAAAGAAGTCCCCAGTCTAGGCGTCCAGACAATGAGGGCCAAAGCCAAAAAAGTCGCAAGAATTGACGCCTGGAGAACGGAAATCTGTTTTGCCGCCAAGGGACGCAGCTTTTTAACGGGATGAAGGCGGTCCTCTTCTACGTCAACCCCGTCATTCCACAAATAGGCAAGGCTGGCCGCCAGGCAAAAAACAAAAAAAGCTTCGAGATTATGAAAAAAAACAGCGGGGTTTAAAATCTCCCTGCCGAAAAATGCCGGGAGAAAAAGAAAAAGGTTTTTGACCCACTGCGCGGGGCGCAGGGCAAGAAAAAGGGAATGCCAGATTTTTTGAGAAGACCGGACCATGAGAGTCCTGATTTAAAAGCGCCAAGGTTCGTATTCAGGAACAATTTCCCGAATCGTTGCGGTCACTGCGTCTCTGCTTCCGCCTGACTTGGCTAGCTCAAGCAGTTTCAACACTTTTTCTTCTATTTTAGAATCCGCCAGCCTCGCGGATTTCCAGATCCTGATCTTTTCATGCGTGGTGGGCTGCAAAATTTCATTTTTCATCTCAATATCTTCTTCCATCTTCTCACCCGGCCTCAACCCTGTAAAGCGTATCGGCACCTGTTCAAGAGAAAACCCCATAAGCTGAATAAGATTTCGGGCCAAGTCCACAATCTTTACGGGCTGCCCCATGTCGAGAACAAAAATTTGAGAGTCCTCTCCGATCATTGACGCTTCAAGAATCAGAAATACCGCTTCTGAGACATCCATAAAATAGCGTTTCACTTCCGGATCCGTAACAGTTACGGGTCCACCCTGCTCGATTTGGCGCTTAAAAAGCGGCACCACGCTTCCCCGGCTGTTAAAGACATTCCCAAACCGGACGGCCATGAACTTTGTCTTTTTCCCTCGCAGACTTTGAATATAGAGTTCGCCGATGCGTTTTGTGGCTCCCATAACACTTTTAGGGCGGATAGCTTTATCTGTTGAAATCAGGACAAACCGTTCTGAGCCAAATTCCGCCGCCAAATCAGCAGCTGTTTTAGTGCCCAGCACATTGTTCGTGATTCCTTCAGCATAATGATCCTCCACAAGAGGCACGTGCTTGTATGCGGAGGCATGGTAAACAACCTCAGGCCGGTGCGCTTCAAATATTTTCCGCATCCGAGGCTCGTCCTTAACATCACGCAGATACGCAAGCACTTTCGCCTGGGAAGAGGGGTCACGCAGCTGCGTTTCGATTTCATATAAGTTGCTTTCCGCGCAATCGACAAGAATCAATTCACTCGGGTGATGCTGATAGACCATTCGCGCGAGTTCCGAACCAATGGACCCTCCCGCGCCTGTAATAAGAACGCGCTTACCGGCTATGAAATGCTGCAAGCCCTGAACATCGCCACGGACCAGATTTCTTCCCAAAAGATCCGCAACGTCAATTTCCCGAAGTTGAAGCGGCACAATTTGCGGCGACAGGATATTGGCCATGCGGGGAACAATGCGGCAGGAAAGTCCAAGGCGCCGTGCATCACGGATCATCATTTGAATAACTTCGCCCGAAGCCTCCGGCAGAGCCAGGATAAGGGCTTCCGCTTTTTTAATCTTGGTCACATGAGCAAGATGCGCCAGGCCTCCGAAAACTTTCACCCCGTGAATGCGGAGTCCCGCTTTAAGCGGATCGTCGTCCAAAAAAGCCACGGGACGGTAACCGAGTTCGGGCCTTTTGATGAATTCGCGGATCAACATTTCTCCGGTATCTCCGGCCCCTACAATCACAACATTCTTGCGGTTCCCCCCTATCCGTGTTTTTCGTAAGCGGTCCGCCGTCACTTTAAAAATCATACGCGAAAAACCCAGCGCCATAATCAGCAGGAAGCAGTCAATAATGAGCGTCGAACGCGGAGGAAAATCCAACTGAAAAACGAATCCTACAACCGGAATCAGTAAAGAGCCCACGACTACGGCTTTTATAATGGCCACCAGCTCTTCAAGACCCAGGTACTGCCACAACGTCTGATAAAGACCGAAGTAAACAAAGCAGGGGGCCCGAAGAATCACAACAAACGGAAGCATGCTTTTAAGAAACGCCGCTTCATGGGCTGGAATATTATTATCAAAGCGCAGCATAAAGGCACCCGCATAGCAAAAAGCGGAAACCACCATGTCAAAAATCATAAATGAAAACCGTCTGCGGCTTTCAAAGACATAACTCCATTTAACAGATCCGAAAAATAAAAGCGGTACAGCAGCGCTGAGAATTTTCAGATCTTTGAATGGATCCCGGCTCTTTGCGTAAGCAAGATCGATTTTCAGTTTCCCCGGAAGAATCCTTTCAGCATAGAAAGCCTCCACATCTCCGCTCTCGGGGAGCAGTGCTTCTTCGTTTCGGTGCACAAGCTGCGCTGCACCCAAAAGACCCGGCTTAACATCCAGAACCCTTCTTTCTTCCTCGGAATAACGCGCCACCATACCGGGCACTTCGGGACGAGGCCCGACAAAGCTCATCTCACCCGTTAAGACATTCAAGAGCTGGGGAAGTTCATCTAACTTAAGACGCCTTAAAACCTGACCCATTTGGGTGACGCGGTTGTCTTTTTTTGCCGTAATGGCAGGGCCCATGGCCTGCGCATTTTCCACCATGGTTCGAAACTTCCAGATGCGGAAATTTTTACCATGCCTGCCGGCTCTCTCTTGTCTAAAAAATACAGGCCCCTCCGAGTCAAGCTTTATGAAGAACGCTATCAAAAGAAAAAGTGGTGACAGAAGAACAATCGCGGCAGCAGAAAACAGTATGTCTAAGATTCTTTTCATGGATTTAGACGACGCCTTTTTTCCGGTGATGTTTCAAAATATTCATGACCGTTTCTGTGACATAAACTTGTTCATCAAGACTCATAGATGGATAAATAGGGAGAGAAAGAATGCGCTGAAAACAGCGGGACGCATTCGGAAAGTCTTCTGCCTTCAAGCCAAGTTTCTCTTTATAAAAAGGATGCTCGCTTAGAGGAATGAAATGAACACTGGTTCCAATTCCGACCTGGTCCATTTTCTCAATAAATTCATCTCGTGTGATGGCAAGCTTTTCAATTTCAAGCTGAATCACATAGAGGTGCCATGCATGCCCTTCGAAATCCGGAGCCTCGGGAATCCTAAGCAGCTCAAAGCCTCGGAAGGCATTGTGGTAATGCCTCGCAATTGCCTGCCTCTGTTTAAGAAATAGGTCCGCTTTCTTTAATTGGTGAAGCCCTATGGCTGCCTGGAGATCGCTCAAGTTATATTTATGCCCCAGAGTCACAACGTCATAACGCCATGCTCCGGGATTCTGATATCGCTTCCATGCATCACGGGTAATGCCATGAAGGGAAAGCAGGCGCACCCTGGAAGCCACTTCCTCATTCTGGGTCGTAAGCATGCCCCCCTCGCCTGTGGAAAGGGTTTTAGTTGCATAAAAACTGAAGCACGTGGCATCGCCAAGCGCTCCGACCTTGCGGCCCTTATAGGCTGTCGGGAAGCTGTGCGCTGCGTCCTCAACAACTTTCAAGCCGTACTTCTTCGCAACTGAAAGAATCGTGTCCATATCGCAGGCTTGGCCGCCAAAATGAACAGGAAGAATGGCTTTGGTTTTTTTTGTGATTTTTTCTTCAATTTTTCCGGCCTGTATATTAAAAGTCCCCGGCTCACAATCCACATAAACCGGCTTGGCCCTGCAATAAAGAATGACTTCGGAAGTTGCCACAAAAGTAAAAGGAACCGTGATGACCTCGTCACCCTCCGACACCCCCAAAGCTTCCAGCGCGAGGTGCATGGCTGCTGTTCCGCTGTTTAGCGCTATGGCATGCTTCGCTCCCAAATAATCCGAGAACTCTTTTTCAAAAGCGCGGGTCTTAGGGCCTGTCGTAATCCATCCGCTCCGGAGTGTCTCGACCACTTCCTGAATTTCAGCTTCATCATAAGAAGGCTTATGGAATGGTATTTTTAAATGATTCATTTTTTTCTCCACTCGGAAGCAAACCGGCAGATTCCACACAAAAAACCTGCCCCGTAACTAAGGTGAAGCGTTGCATAAATTGGAATCAGCGCAAGGACCGGCTTGTTTGCCCATCGCCGGCTGGTCCAAAGCGTCCCCGCTGTTAACACACCCAAATAAGAACCGGCTGTCCCCAGAAAAACTTTTGTTCCTGTCTCAGGAAAAAGAACCGCCCAGACGGCCGCTAACAAGAACACGAAAACGAGCCCTGGGGGCGCAAAATGCCGAAGCTGCATTTGCTTCGGATGTTTTTGGAAAACCCTGACTTTCCAGAATCCATACTGAAAATACTGGGACGCGAGCGCTTTCCAATTGGATCTCACATAATAAATCGAGCGGATTTCAGGGCTGAGGAGGATTTTTCCGCCATGCTCCCTGATCCGGTAATGAAATTCGTCATCTTGATTACGCACCAGTGTTTCGTCAAATAACCCGATTCTCTGAAAA
>CAYRBY010000037.1:14716-19167 GCA_964422635.1 uncultured bacterium | reverse complement strand
GAACAGTCACGGCCGTTGTACATGCCGCCCCAGCCGTATCGCGCACCTAAAAGTTTAAATGCCTGGCGGATGATGTTGCGCTGGGTAAAAGCAGGAAACCCTTTTGACACGTCAGCCCGCCGCCCCACGTACCCTTTCTCAATCGAAACTTTTCCGCCTTCGCCGCGAACCGGGAGCTCCACGACATTGGTTCTTTCATTCTGCCCGATGAGCGGAAGAATGGTTCCCATGCTGGCACGAAGCGGAGACTTGGTCAGGTGCGGATCCGCGAAAACCAGCACACTTTCGCCGGTCACTACAAGAAACTTCGAAGACTTCACATGCTTTTTCAGCGCAGCCCGCGAAGGGAACACTGCGATATCCTTTGACCTGACCCAGCCGCGGGTGTAGGGGGCTTGAATGTAATACCATTTACCGTCGGATGAGGTGTGATAAATCGCGACCGGTGTCCAGAGTTTGATCTGCGTAAACTGCAGAACATCAAATTCAATGTCGCCGGGCTTTTCAATAAGTTTCACATCCGTAGGGATCGCGCGCACGGAGGCGGCGCGGACAGCCGCGCCCCAGCCCATCTGGATTTTGGACGGAACCTTGTCAAAAGCCATCACAGGTTTTACCTGTTTTTCAAAAAACTCTTTTGTGACGCGGGAGTCATCCGCAAACATAAGCCCCGTGCGGCCGCTCAAGGCCTTATAAACATTAGCGAGATCTTCCTGTGTGCCTTTGCCTGAGCGTGAGGAATCCATTTGAAGAACATCCATTTGTTCCGGAAGCATGGCGCGGATTTCTTTATTGAAATGCGGCAGTTCTTCCGGTGTTTTGATGGGCGCGTCAGGGTCAGGAATTTTGCTGATCCAGTAATCCGCATTCAGCATTTCCGGAGTAACGCTCGTTAAAATCAGCGGGCCGTCCGGAAGCGGCGGAAGGTCTTCGGCAAAAACAGGATTTGAAAAAACCATCAAACTGCTGACCAAAATTATTTTCCACATAGGAAGCCGGGCCATAAAATAATTCCTTTAAAAGTGATGGGTGAAAAAGACGGGAGAGCGAGTGAGATTATACGGGACATACGGCGGATTTTCCACGCCGAAGGATTATTCCAGACCTTTTTTCTTGCGCAGAAACCAGTCCAGTGAAAGAAGGCCCAGCACAAGGGCATAAAAAACCGGGTGATGCCAAAGCGGCGTCGAGTGACGGCGCAGATGCACTTTTCGGATTTTCTTAAGCGCGTCCTCCAGCCTGGGTTTAGCCAGAGGCACCACCACCCCCTGGCTTTCCGCAGCCAGCTTTTCAAGGGTCGCCGAGGACACCGCCAAATGCCGGGCTTCCACCCGAGATTGATGGACCGCAAAGGGTTTATCAACCGACAAAGAAGGCTGCCCCTTGCGAAAGCAGGTGGTCCGGAGAACATAATCACCCGGAGCCAAATCTTCAAGCCGCCACGTCATTTTACGCTGATTTGAGAAGGGCGCAGGCTCGCGGAAGCGCACTCTCTTTTCCTTTTGCAGGATTTCAAACTGAATCGCGGAATCAGGCTCTGAGGCGCCGGTCATTCCGGGCAGGTAAGCCGTCCATTCCACAGGCTCATGTTCTTCAGGGTCTGCAGGCGTCATGGTGACATCAAAGGGAGACAGACGGCGGCGAAGGCGGTTTTCCGTCAGCCATTTGAAAGCATTCCGCCAAAAAGAGGCATAAAGCCACCCCTCCTCAGGTGTTTTCCATTCCTGAAACCACTGGCCCCAGTTGGGAGTAATGTCCGAGGTGAAGGCGAGCACTTTGCCCTGCCCAAAATTCTGCACCGCAAGGATCACGCGCGGACCAAAAGAGCTGACATCAAAAGGATGCTGGAGGATTGCGGTGGCGCCTGGCTTCACACGGCCCACATAATTGTAGCCGCCAAGGTTAGGCATAGTCTTCCAGAGCATTTCATTTTTTTGCTTGTCCGGAGAGAGCTGAAGAAGCGGGTGTTTTTCTTCACCCGCGACAGGCACCGGGCGAAACGGATTTTCAACAGTACCTTTGGCCGCGAGGAAGACATCTTTTTTATAAACATCGCTGATTTCCACAGGCAGCATCTTTTCGACTTCGGAATTGGAATATCCCCCGTCGCCAAAGGAATCAACGCCTCCGACCATCACGAGCGCGCCGCCCTCTTTTTCAACGAGCTCGCGGATCCAGTTAATCTGATCCGCACTGAGCAGTGTGCGTTTGACGTCGCTCAGAACAATGACATCGTAAGCAAGTATGCCTTCGCGTGTCCGGGGAAGACCGTAGAGCGAATCTTTGATAAACGGCACTCCCTTTTTCTTCGCAAAACCGATGAGGCTTGAAGCAAAGTCCACACTGAAAACCCGGTCTTCTTCAAGCGCCTTCTTGAAAAAGTTTTCATCCTTATAAAAAGATTCGGAATAGAAAACCTTAAGGTGCCTCGGGCTCGCTTGAAACCAGGCGCGCGCGTGATTATCACTCTCATGCGTGTCTTTCTGTGCTGCCGCGCCGGCCTGGGGGTGAATGCTGAAATCGAGAACGTGTGAACCTGGCTCGGACACGGAAAGTTCAAACGGATAATGCCCGGCTTCAGACAAAAGCTCTTTCTCGAGAAACGGCTTGCCGTCGAGTTCCACCTTCAGCGTCACGGGTGTGCCGGGCGAAAGTGTGGAGGTCCAGGCCGCTTCGACGGGAAAAGTCTCGCTTGTAAAGACCTGGTCTTTGAGAACAGGCGCCTTCAAGCTAAGGTTCCGGACTTCGCTCAGGCTCCCGGTCTTGACTGCAATCCAGGGGAAAATGGGATCTCCAAAAACACCTGGAACATCGTCGGAAACATCCGTGGCAGCGCCATCGGTAAAAACAATCCAGCCAAGGAGGCCCGGGTCATCCCCATACAGGCGGTTCAGTTCGCGAACCGCGAAAGCGAGACGGCTTTCATCGCCTGATGCCTTGGCTTCGGCAAGGGTTTCAGGGGTAGCATCCTCAAGGATCTCATCGATGGTATAGAAACGCCGCAGACTGTTTTTCCGGAGCTCTTTCCAGAAAGGATCCTCTCGAAAATAACGCTTCACGGCATCAAGACGCGTCTGCCCTTGAACCTCGTCATTGACCGCCATACTCGAGGAAGTATCCACAAGGACTCCGAGCCACTCGTTTTCGCGCTCCCGCGTCCAGTAGGGATCGAGCAAAATGAAGAAAAGGACCAGCACCAGAAGGGCGCGGAGAGCAAAAAGCGCAGCGCGCACACTGGGCCGCGCGGCCACAGCAAAACGATGATACGCCAGAAAAAGATAAACACCGCAGGCTAGAAGGGCGGCCGCAATGACAACGGGCGGCAAGGCATTGAGGAAGACAATATCAAAAGGCATGCTGGAGGAAACTCACTCTTCTGACAGGCGCTGGAAGTACTGGGAAATCGCGCCGCGGTAACTTTCAGGAAGGTTCTCTTCCTCGCCCGCTGTCGTGAGAATGTCTTTCTTTTCGGGATTTTCCGGAGCCAGTTTTACAAGCTCCAGATCGGTCAGCATGGAATCATAGGCCTTTCCCGCAGCCTTGTAATCCGTGAACTCACCGCGGTTGAGAAGTGCAAGAAGACGGTTGGCAATATCGGATAAGTGCCGCATCTCAATAAAAAATTCATCCCGCTTGCCGGTGAATTCAATGCGCCGTCGGATCTGCTTCATTTCGTTCACAAGCTGCTTTTGCCGCATAAGATAATATTCCCACGGCGGATTTTGATCGTTCGGCTGACGCACCGGCTTGAATTTTTTCAATTCGTGAAGCAGGAGTTTTTCCTGCAGAAGCCATTCGCGTACCGGGTTCATGTTTTCATTTTCATCCAGCATCTCGCGCTCTTTTTCAGATTCCCGGACATCGCTCTTGAGCGGATCGGCAAGATCTTCGGAGTCATCCGCGCGCCCTTCCTGAAGCGGTTGAACTTCTCCGATAATCGTTTCATCGGCGTTCGACTTGGAAACATTTTTCTGCCGGGCTTTTTCGGTCTGCTTTTGGTTGGACGGCGTCACCGGCCCCTGGGTCTGCCCGTTGAGCACTTCATTTGTTTTAGACGTGGAAGGGTTTGCCGCCGTGGTCTGCGGGCCTGTGCCGCTTAACGCGACAGATGTCCCTGAAGAAGCCAAAGCTTGCGTGCTGAGTTTGGCCGAGGCATTGGCCTGGCCTGCCGCTGTCCCGGAACTTTGCCCGCTGCCAGAACCCGAACCTGTTCCTGCGCCCCTCGAAGACAAGGCTTTCAAAGATCCGGAAGTTCCTGCAGCCTCTCCGGCTCCTGATCCTGAAGCAGAACCTTCCTGCCCCGCGCCGCCGCCTTCTCCGTAACTCAATCCTTCACCTGCTCCGGAACCATGGCCCGCGGCTGTTTTCATCGTGCCTGAAGAACCCGCTGTATTTCCCGCGTTTGCATCTCCCGCGCTTCCGGAACCTGCTCCGTCACTTTTTCCTGCACC
>CAYRBY010000037.1:0-14616 GCA_964422635.1 uncultured bacterium | reverse complement strand
CCCCGCCGCACTTCCCAGTGACAATCCTTGAGCATTCCCTGCGCCTGAAGAAGCTGCGGGACCGGACTGCAAATCACCGCCGTCGCCAGAAGCAGGGGCTGCGCCGCCGCCTTCGCCGTAGCTGAGGCCTTCCCCTGCGCCCGCGCCGGCACCATGGCTTTGATAACTCCCGCCGCTGCCTTCACGCCCTTCGTCTGCGCCTGAACCCGCGCCGCTTTTGGCCTGCCCGGCTTGCGCCTCACTCAAATTATTTTTTGATCCGGGATTCGAATTTCCGCCTGAAGCTTTTCCGGAAGGATCTCCGGCGCCGCTCGTGCCCGCATCTTTTGCGGCAGCCCCTGAACCGGCCGCAGCGCTTTCTGCAGCGCTGCCTTGCGCTTGGCCTGCACCTGAAAAAGTTTTGCCCGCTGCGGATGCCGAACTTCCGCCGGACCCTGTGCCTGAGCCGCTTTCAATACCGGATCCTGCTTTGGATTCTTTCGCATCACCGCTTTCCCCTGCGCCCTGTCCTGATGCAGATTTCATCACGCTTGATGAACCGGCATTTCCCGCACCGGCCTCGCCTGCGGTTCCCGTACCCGCACCGCTGCCCGAGGATGCGCCTAAACCGAAAGAAGCTTTCGCTGCACCGGAAGATCCCGCATTCCCCGAGCCCGTTCCTGCGCCACTTGCTTTTCCGGTATTTGCAGCATCGGCTGAAGAGGCTCCGGTTCCCGAAGCGCTTTGAAACGCCAAAGATGTCTGGCCGCCGCTGCTTGAAGAAGGCGCTTGGCCGCTGGTGCCAAGGCCTGCGCCCTGACCGCCGCTGGCACCACGGGATTCACCGCTTGAAAATTTTGTGGAGCTGCCGCCGGAAGCTCCGCTGTCTGTTTTTCCTTCTCCACCCACAAGCACGAGACCACTTTCTGCACCATCGCCCGTCCCCGCGCCTGAAGAACCGCCTTGTCCGCCTGCGGCTTCATGTCCTTCGGCTTTCTGTAGTCCCGGGCTGCCTCCTGAAGCCTGCCCCCCAGCTGCTCCTGAGCTGCTTGCAAAACCTGCAGCTCCGGTCTTTGCTTCTTTTGTGTCCCCGCTTTCGCCCGCGCCTTTTCCATCTTTGGAAAGAACTGTTCCCTGACCGCTTGAAAAAGAAGAAGCCTTGTCGCCGGAGGCACCGTCACTGCCCGCACCCGAACCTGAAAGCGCGGAACCAGAACCTTCGCCCTGGCCTGCTCCGCCTGAAAAACCGCCGCCGGACGCGCCCGAAGCCACAGCTTTGGAATCCGCGCCGCTTTTGCCTGCAGGGCCCGCGCCCTGATCACCCGCTTTTGCGAAAGCGGAGTTTTCGGCAGCTTCGGAAACAGCAGAACCCGAACCGCTTTGACCTCCACCGGAACCGCTCACAAACTCACTGGCCGAACCTCCGGACGCGGCTGCCTCAGATAGGGCAAAGCCGCCGCCGGTTTCAGGACTGCCCGCACCTTTGTCCGAAGCCAAACCTGAGGAACCCTGGCTGCCTGCGCCTGATTTTCCGGACCCTTGCGAGGCACCTGAAGCAGATGCCCCTTTATCAGAACGAGATGCGCTCGAGCCCTGAGATTCTTCTGATAAATGACCGGAACCCGCACCGGGACCTTCCCCGGCAGCACCCCGTGTTTCGCCGCTTCCTGCTTTGGCGGAAGATGCGTTCAGATCCACGCGGCCGCCCTCCTGTAAATCACTGCCACCGCCGCCGGAACCCTCGGAACTTCCCGCGCCCGCGCTTCCTGAAGCCTGGCCCAAACCGCTGTTCCCGGCCGAGTTGCCCGCACTGCTGCCTTCAAGCGCGGCAGATCCCAAGCCTTCGTTTCCCGTCTGCGCCAGCGTTCCTTTTTCATTTTTTGAAGTTCCGGATTTTTGTTCGGCGTTTGCAAAAGCCTCCAGCGCTTTCTCCATAGCATCCTTGGGATCTTGTGCGTCTTTATTTCCGCCATTGTCCCCGCCGCCCTGCCCGGAGTTCCCGCCGTCACCGCTCTCTGAAGCCTGCTGTTCAAGACCTTTGGCCATGTCACCCGACGCCGCGCCAGCACCCATGTCTTCGCCTGATTCTTTGGCTGTTTCTCCGCCGGCCATCGCGCTGCCTGAACCGCCGCCATCAGCGGCCGGACCCATACCCGTTTCTTTGACATCACCGCCGGAAGCCTCAAGGCCTTTCTGGCTTCGGTCTCTTGCAGCGCCGGCCTTCGCGCCGCCGCTGGGGTCTTGACCTTCTTTGGTTTCAGGGTTTATTTCACTTTTGATTTCACTGCCGCCCTTAGCCATGACATCCGCGCCTTCGGGCTTGGAGCCGTGGGTTTTTTCCATTTCCTGGGAATCTTTGCGTGACTGAAAAGATTTTTTAAGATCGTGGTCCACGGCTTCCATGTAGGACACTTCTTCCGCCTTGCCCTTTTCCGCTTCGTTCACCGTGTGCGTGACAACGGATGAAATTTCACCGAGGTTTTCCGCTTCGTAAAAAGGTTTCTTCCCGAGCGTCATTTTTTTCTCGCGCGGATAACGAACCTGGCTTCCTTCTTTTTTCAGAAAGGTTCCAATGGGCGGGCTTTTCTTTTCCTCATCATCGCGCAGGAAGTTGATGCCTTCGACAAAAACGCCCGCCATTTCGGAAAAAAAGTCAGCCTGATTCTGAAAAGCCGTGTTCACGTCGCCTTTGGAGAGGTCTCCGAGAGAGGCTTCCATGGTTTTTTGGGATTCCTTGATCCGATCGAAGGCCTTCTTGTTTTTCTCAACGAGCGCAGGGTAATCCCGTTCGACATTCTTAATCGTCTCTGCCATCTGCCGGTTGAGTTCCTGCTGGCGTTTCTGAAGGCGCTCGACTTCGCGGGGCAGAGGCTCGGAAGTCTGCACGCTGGATTGGGCGGATGCGCAGGGAGAATAAAGACCTACGGCACAGGCGATAAAAAAGGAAAGGACTCGGCGCATGCTCATGAGGCCGCCTTTGGCACGGAACCCGAACGGGATTCCGAAGCTCCATTATCTTCCCAGCCCTTCGGGGCCTCTCCGGGAAGACGCGAAATATAATCCCAAGCCTCGTTCATAATTTTTTCCTGTTCCACAAGCACACCTTCAAACAGCATGCGGAGCGACGGACTTTCCGGAAGTTTGGATTTGAGCTTAAAGTACTCGACGTAGTCGCGGATCAAAAAAGTAAAGAGCGGAGACTGCACGACATGTGCGGGGTCGCCCGGAAAATTATCGCGCACTTCAATGTAGGCAAACACCAAGTCGCGGCTGCGGAGCTTGAAACGTTCAAGATTCAGTACGGGCTTCAGCGTCACCTTGTCCTGCTTGCTGCCTTCGGGGAGCCATTCAATGCGTTCTTCCTTGCCCTGATAGCGCACCACAAGCGTCACGGACTTAATGCCATAATCGTCGTTCACGTTGATTTCGAAGGGGACTTCTTCGGTCGGGAATACATAATTATGAAACTGGGGCTCGAGCACTTCCAGATAAGGAAGCAGATCGGGAAGCGTCTGAATCCAGACCGCGGGCGCGCCCAGCATAGGTTCACCTTCACGCGTCCGGACATCCATGCGCACAAGCTCATCTTTTGTGACCGTAAAGTCCGTGATGAGCTGGCGGTCGGATTCGGGCGTCATCCGGTACTCTCCGCCGCTGTCGCTCGTCAGTTTTCCCGTGGATACAGGCCGGTTCATGGTCAGCTCAAGACGGATCTGGGTCCCTGCCGGAACCGTGATTTTCGGCCCCCAGCCCTGGCGGCTTTCATCGGGAAGCCGGGTGTGTTCGGGATAATGAATTCTCCAGAGGGCCTTTTCCACGGCCAGCGCCTGTGAAAGCTGGATTTGATAGCGCAGTGATTCCTGATCTTCGGCCTTGATGAAGTAGACGCTTTGTTCCGTGATGTAAGTAAGCCGGTACTGATAGAGATGATCGTCGGAGGATTCCATGACAAAGATACGCCAGGCCGGGTCGTTCTTTTGTTTGACATAAAGCGTGACTTCGCTGGGCTTCTCACCCGTAACTTTTGCCTGGATAAGAAGGTTGGAGCCTTTCACAATTTCACAGTTGCCCGGAATAATTTCAAAGTGAAAGCGGTGCGCGGCATTCTCGAATGCCTGAAAGCCCGGCCAGGTCGCCGGGGCCGCAGGCATTTCAGCGCCTAAGGAGCGGAAGAATTCGGGCTGCAGCGCGGCGTGCACAAACCCGGATATAAACAGCACGGCGAGCAGGAGCGCCGGGAACAGCAATTTTTTGGGTGATGTGGCCCTGCCAAAACCGAAACGATTCATCAGCGTGGTCATTTCCTCTTCGAGGCTTCGGGCCAAAGCAAGGCTGAAGGGATTCTGGTGAAGCTTGGCCGGAGAGCGTGAAAATTCTACGGCCGTCAAAAGCCTCTCACGAAGCTGCGGGTAAGAATGTTCAATGGTCATCGTGAGACGCTGAGTGTCTCTGTAATGAAGAAAAAAAATAACGCCCGAGGACAGGAAGGGAAGACTGACAAGAACACTCAGGATCAGCCAAAGCGAAAGCCGGAACGGAACAAACCCCGGCGCAATATAAAGCGCGCCGCAGTAGAGATAAAAAAGAATCCCGGCGGCCGCAAGCGAAAAGAGAAATCCCTTCGCGGCATTGACGATGACAATGCCCTGCGTCCTGCGTTTCAGATTTTCTTCAAAGGTCCTGGTCTTCATTTCATTAAACCCATTCGGGCTTGTAAAAGCGGTTTGCGAGCCACGCCTCCGCAAGAAGTAAAAAGAGCATGGCGTAAAATAACGCCCGGTAAAAAAACCGCCGCTGTGCCGATGCCGGACCCATGGCCGGATTCAAAGTCTTCTGCTGACCGCTGTCCTCCGCACTTCCCTGCAGTGTCACGTATGCGGGGGATGATTCTGAAAGGTTGACGTTGGAAGCCGACATGCGCCTCTCCATCGATTCCCCTCTCACCCCGACCCACTCATAAATACCGGCTGTTTCCACGAGAGCCGGGGGCGGAGAAACACCGTCGTGTCCGAAAAGCGTTATCTGTTCTCCCTGCGGAGTCCTCAGCATCACCTGGTCAAATGGCTCCCGGCCGGCCGCGGAATCAAAAGACAGCTTTTCACCCGGCTCCAGCCCTGCGCTGTTTTTCCAGACTCCAAAGGCAGCATATTTCAATAGTTCGAAAACAAAAGGCACATAAAGCGGATCTTTCGGAAACGGGGTCCACTCCTGATTGAGCGAGGTGGTCCAGATGAACAGTTTTCCCGCGCCCACCTTCTTTTCAACCAGGGCCGGCCATTTGGATTCAAACCAAAGCACGACATCCACGTTCTTTTCACCTTCCGCGGGCGTGAAAGGCATGAGCATCCTGAAAGGGACACGGGTCAAATCGCCCTGGCGGCCCCCGTCAAAAACATCAAGAATCGGGTGCCGGTAATCGATCCCTTTGAGATAAAAGCTTCCGTCTTCACCCGCAACATTCTCCGGAGCACCCAATGTCCCCCCAAGAAACTTCGCTAAGGCATCATCGCCTTTTTTCTCAGCAAAATTTTTTCCCGCAGCGAAAATAACCGCCCCGCCATCTTTTAAATAGCTTCGCAGCTGGGAAAGATCCCGGACCGCAAGACCGGGAACATCAGCGACCAGGATGACGTTGTAATCGCTGAGCCGGACATCCTTCAACCCCGCCGCGGGAATACGCGCCATGTCGACCCAGGATTCGTGGGCCGAAACTCCGGCGAAGCTTTCGAGCGCCTGGCTGACATAATAATAAGGGTTCTGAAACGGATAATCGTAAACCCCGTCTTCCACCACCAGCAATTCCAAAGGCTGGCTCACCGTCACAACTGTACTGCGCGAATTATCCCCGTCGAGATTGTCCGCGGAGCTTTCCACTCGTACGGGTGAATGCCCGGCAGAAGGAAACGCCTGTTCAAAAATCACCATGCCTTTTCCGCTTTCATCCACCTTGACCGTTTTGCTGGCGCTCTTTGTTCCTTCAACCCAAAGATCAAGCTTCACTTCCGCGCCCGTCTTTAATCCCTGGCTCTGATAAAGCACCGGTATTTTTTCCTTCACTTGTTTCAAGAACGGTCTTGGCGGCAGCGCGATGTCACGGATCCAGAAATTCTGAAACTCTTTAGGCCGCACCGTGACCCAGTTCACCGCCCGGAGGCTGTCAGAATTTTCACGGAATTTTTCCAGAAGCGCGGCATCGCTCGCTTCCCGGATTGAGAAATCGGAAAACACCCAAATCTCTTCAGGCAGATCGGGCCGGCGGCCAAACTGTTTGTCCAGAAACTGTGCAAGCACACCAAAATCACTGGCCGCTTCCGTCACCTTAATATCACGGAGCTTCTGCAATACCCTCGAAGCATCTCTTTCTTCCTGCGCCAGAATCTGCACCTTGCGGTTAAACCCGTAGATGGAAAACGTCGCTCCGGTTCCGCTGTTTTTATGTACGACTTCTTCGGCTTGAAGACGTGCATTTTCAAAAAGACTCTTCTCGTCTTTTTCGCGGTAACTCATACCGAGCGATGTATCCATAAAAATCGCCACCCGCTTGGCGGGTCCAGCCGCAAAAAGCGACAAGCGGCAGGTCCGGCTCGTGAACGGCAGCGCAAAAGCCATGGCCAGAAGGCCCAAAAAAAGAACGCGCACAGCGAGCAAAAGCAGACGCTTCCATTCCATCACGCGCGACGCATGCTCCGTTATGGCCCGCAGAAACTCCACCGAGCTGAACTGGGTCGTACGGGTCGCACTCGCTTTTGTAAAAAGCAGCAGGAACGGAATCAAAAGAGCGATTAAACCAAACAGAAAAAGAGGGGCCGCGAAACCCACGGGCGGCCTCAGTTCATCTTCGCGCGCAATTCAAGAAATGTTGAAAGCGCGCGGTCATAGGGCGTTGTCGTCTCAAGCATCTGATAGGAAACTTTCATTTTCCCGCAGGTCTGCTTGACCTTTTCAAGGTAATGCTTCATCTGGAGCTGGTATTCATGCTGAAGATGTTCCGGGTGCAGGAGAACTTTCTCGCGTGTTTCCAGGTCTTGAAAAAAGCCAAACTTCCGGAACGGAAACGTCAGTTCCTCCGGCGCAAGAATATGAAACACCATCAATTCATTGCCCTTATGTAAAAACATCTTAAGCGTTTTTTCGATTTTCTCCGGCTTTGTCAAAAGGTCCGAGAAAAGAAGGATCATGCCCCGCTTCTTGATCCGGCTTGCCGCAAACTTCGCGGAATCTTCAAAGTTTGAGGCTTCGCCTTCCTGGATCCCCTGCAGCTCGCGGAGGATAAGATTCAGCTGGTTACGCGTTGAGGCCGGGTGAATCACTTTCCTCAGTTTGTCATCAAACTGGATCATGCCCACAAGGTCACGCTGGTCGAACAAAAGGTAAGACAGGGCTGCGGCCAGGTAAGAGGCATAACGCAATTTGGTCACATGCGTTTTTGTTCCCGCATAACCCATGGACTTGCTGACATCCATAACGATCCAGGCCTGAAGATTGGTTTCTTCCTGGTACTGGCGCACAAAATAACGGTCGGTTTTGCCATAGAGCTTCCAGTCCACCAGCTTCAGCGGGTCGCCCGGGTAATAATCGCGGTGCTTGTTGTATTCCAGTGAAAACGCATTGCGCGGCCCTCGGTGATGGCCAAGGAAAAAACCATCCACAATCAGGCGCGCGAGCATACGGTAATCGGAAAGAAGCGCGACTGTTTTCGGATCAAGAAATTTTCGGCCTTGCTCGGTTTGTGACATACAAAGATGCGCAGGGGATTCTGGCGCAGGGAGAAAACCAATGCCGCCGGACTGCGAAGCAAACTCCTTACCTAAAAGTTCCGGTCACTACCGGTGTCTGGATTGTTCAGGAACAGCCGAAAGCACCTTGGCCACAAGGTCATGCGATTTCATTCCTTCCGCTTCCGCGGAAAAATTCATTTTGATTCTATGCCGCAGGACAGGCACCGCCACCGCTTTGATGTCTTCCGAAGCGACGCACAACCGGCCGCGCAAAAGCGCACGGGCCTTGGCCGCAAGCACGAGGTTCAAGGTCGCGCGGGGGCCGGCTCCCCATTCCACCCATTGATTCACGAACGGGTATTTGTTGTCCTTTCCAGGACGCGTCGCGAAGACAAGATCAACGGCATAGCGCACCAGGGCATCGGAAATCAGCATGCCGCGCACCATGGTTTGAAGACCCAGAAGCTCTTCTGCGCTGATCACTTTGTCGACTTCGTTTTTCTCGTTTTGTGTAAAGCGCTGGGCAATCAACACCTCTTCTTCATACGCCGGGTACTGGATCAGAATGTTGAACATAAACCGGTCCAGCTGGGCTTCCGGAAGCGGGTACACCCCTTCCTGGTCGATCGGGTTCTGCGTGGCCAGCACAAAAAAAGGCTGTTCCAGTTTGTAGGTTGTCCGCCCCACAGAAACTTCCCGGTCCTGCATGGCCTGGAGAAGCGCAGACTGGGTCTTGGGAGAGGTTCTGTTGATTTCATCCGCGAGCAAAAAATTGCAGAACACCGGGCCTTGAAGAAATTTCAAAATACGGCGGTCGGTTTCAGGGTCAGTCTGGATGATTTCTGTTCCGATGATGTCGGAAGGCATCAAGTCCGGCGTAAACTGAATGTGCTGAAAATGCAGCGCCATAATCTGGGACAGTGTCTTGAACATCAGGGTTTTCCCAAGGCCGGGAACACCTTCAAGAAGCACATGGCCGCGGCAAAGGATGGAAATCATAATCATTTCCAGGACGTCATGCTGGCCGACGATAACCTTGTTCATTTCCTCCTTGAGGACGTGGTAAAACTCTTTCACGCGCTCCAGGGTTTCTTCACCTGTAGAATCCGCAGCAATCTGCTGCGGCAAAATACGCAGGCGGGGTGCCTTTGCTCCCTGGCCTTCAAGTTTAGGATCCATGTTTGCTGCCTCCGGAAATCAAGAAAATAACCTTCGCCGCTTCCTGGGCATCAGGAAGCGCCTCCAGCTTTAGCCCTTTGTTGACTACAACCTGTCTTTCAGCAGTTGCAAGGAGCGTACCAGTCTTGCCTTCTGCCGGAAGCGCCGCCTCTTTCTGCCTAACTTTTAGTACATCGGCTTCCACTGCCTTATTTAAAGCGGAAAGATCTACGGCCTTGGCTTTAAGGCTGCCGCGGTCCCCGGAGGCCGGTAAAACCTTAGGAATTTCAAGGACAGGGTCCGATGGTTCAGTCAGTGTTTCGGGATCAAAAAGGGTTTCTCCCTTTGCGTCGCCGTCAGCATCCAGATAGGCCAGTTCTGTGGGCTGAAGATGATTATCACGGTACCAGGCCTGGGACCTCTTTTGAGATTCCACAAAAACGTCTTTAAACGACGTCCCGGTGCTCAGGGATCCGGGCTGCATTTCGCCTGCCGTGGCTTGAAACATTGCAGGAAAAAGACGAAGGAACATCCAGGGAATGAAGTCATACTCCCTCAAACCGCTGCCCGCCGCAATGATCCGGCCCGGCTTTCCGAATCTTTGAATCCATGCCTGCCCTTGCGGGATTGCGAGTGCAAGAATCATGCGCTTCGCAGACAAGGGTTCGATCCACCCCATAAGTTCTTTATAGGAAACATCCTGTTTCGGCAAATGGATCAAAGACTCCTCATCACGGCCGTTGGCA
The DNA here is from genome assembly GCA_964422635.1 of uncultured bacterium. Lineage (GTDB taxonomy): Bacteria > Omnitrophota > Omnitrophia > Omnitrophales > Aquincolibacteriaceae > ZLKRG04. The sequence continues at coordinate 5,015 of CAYRBY010000037.1, read as the reverse complement.
TGCCCTGCAATCCAGATGAAAACATTTTCGTAGTCTCCTGAGGCGGCAAGCTCTTTAAGCTTCTGCTCAAGGTGCTCTTTATCGGAAACAAAATCATTTGCGCGGGTTCCCGGTGTTTCGGAAAACCGGTAAACAGCTTCGTCCGGGTAGCCGTTCACGCGCAGCACTTCCGAAATTTTTTCAACCGAGTCGCTGAAATAACCCTGGAATTGATGACTGCCGGAAAGTCCTGTGATCAAAAGGGCAAGATTCCGGCCGCGGACCGGCTCGGCAAAAAGCTGCGGCGGCGTCTGCGCAGACAAAAGAAAAAAGAGTGCGCAGAGACACACCTTGGACTTTCTAACAGATCTCAAAAGGCTTCCTGGAACCATCCTGCCACCTGAAAAATTCAAACTTTTTTGGAGATTAAGGTTTACACGATACCCTGGGGAACTTCAAGGAACCGGGGCATTATTTCTCACGTCTGGGGATGAGGGAAAATAACGTGTCTATTGTGCCGAATTTACGCGCTTTTTACAAGCACGGCGAGAGCTCGGAGCTTCCTAAATCGAGAATATCCATGAACCTCCAGAAAACGGCTTTTCGCAGTTCAAAACCAAAGGAGCAGGCGATGAGCGACAAAGACATCCTGATTACTAGCATTCGCGATCAAAGAGAGATTTTGGATAACCTTCTTTTCACCCTGGAAAGCAGAGCCGGGCTGGGCGCCCGGGAATACGCCCTTTGCGAGCAGACAACAGCAGAAGTCGGAAAAGGGCTGGAACGGGTCAGAAGCTTCTCGATCGAGCGGTTTGTGACTGAAAAACTCTGGGGTTCGGAGCTTCGCCCCGCGGTCTAGACGCGGGCTCCAGGAGCAAGTTCCGTAAGATCCGCGGCAGGGTTTTTTTCCAGAAAGAAATCCACGGACCACGTGTTGGGGAAAAAAATAACGGTCCTGCCGTCCTTGTCTTCACCCATGTCCGCACCAAAAGGAAGCGCATCACGAAGAGCCGTCAAGTCTGCACCTTCCCCCACCCACCGCATGACCTTCCACGGCGCAGGATCAAAAATTGAATCCGCGCCATACTCACTCTGAAGGCGGTACTGGACCACTTCAAACTGCAAAGGGCCGACCGCTGCGAGCACGGGACCGCGGCCGTCTTTCAAACGGAACGACTGCACAATGCCTTCATTCAAAAGCTGCTCAAGACCTTTTTGATACGCTTTGTGCTTGTCGGGTTTTGGATTCCGGATAAAAGAAAAACACTCCGGCGGAAACCGCGGAATTTCATGATAGGAAATGGCGGGATCTTCAGTAAGCGTGTCTCCGATACGGAAGGTGTCGTAGCCGACAAGCCCGACAATGTCGCCGGGGTAGGCCTCTTCCACAATTTCCCGGCTCTGCCCGAATAGTTTATGAGAGTTTGAAAGCCGGACTTTTTTCCCGGTCCCCGAATGCGTGACCATCATATCGCGTGAAAACTTCCCCGAGCACACGCGCAGGAAAGCTACACGGTCGCGGTGTTTGGGGTCCATGTTGGCCTGAATTTTAAAAATGAATCCTGAAAATTCGGGCTTCTCAACCGGCACAGGGCCGGTCTCGGAACGCCGTGCCGCAGGCGATGCCGAATACTTCACAAAACCATCGAGCATGAGCTGAACACCAAAGTTGTTGCTCGCGCTGCCAAAGAAAACGGGTGTTGTTTCGCCGGCGAGCACAGCCTCAGGGTCAAAGCCTGCCTGCGCATGGTCCAGGATTTCGATTTCTTCTGAAACCTTGTGATAAACCGTATCGTCCATTCTTTCGCGTACAAAAGGATCCGAGAGATCATGGATGGACACCGGGGCACGGTAGGCGCCGCCGATGGTTCTCTCAAACAAATGAACCTGTTTGGCCTGCCTGTCATACACACCTTTGAAATCCGCACCATTTCCGAGCGGCCAGTTCATGGGGTAAGCGTGAATCTTAAGAACGCTCTCAAGTTCATCGATCAGTGCCAGCGGCTCCAGGGAAGGCCGGTCCAATTTGTTCATGAAAGTAAAAATGGGAACCCCGCGCCGTTTGCAGACTTCAAAAAGTTTGCGGGTCTGGGTTTCAATACCTTTACCCGCATCAATAACCATGACGGCTGCATCCACAGCCATCAGCACGCGGTAGGTGTCTTCTGAAAAGTCTTTGTGACCAGGGGTGTCGAGCAGATTGATGCGGTAGCCGCTGTAATCAAATTGAAGGACCGTGGAGCTGATCGAAATGCCGCGCTTCTTTTCGAGCTCCATCCAGTCTGATGAGGTATCGCGCTGGTTTTTGCGAGCCGTCACGGACCCGGCAAGATGCAGAGCGCCTCCGTAAAGGAGAAGCTTTTCCGTGAGCGTGGTCTTTCCTGCGTCCGGATGTGAAATGATGGCGAAGGTTCTCCGCCTTTTGATTTCCTGCGCTGCGTCCATGTCTTTTTCCCTGAGCTTCTGATGCTTTAAAGACCCGGAGTCTAACAACTTATGCCTGGATAAGCAATGTTGATCCTAGGCCCACAAACCCATAATGATCGAGTCTAATTCAATGCCTCCCAAGGGGTTATGAAAAATTGAATAAACCCCTTGAGCCCCCGTCCTACATTGCGGCTTTCTGAAGGTCCTTGAAAGGGCTCATCAGGAAGCTCGAACAACACCCCCAAACGGGAGAAAAAGGAGCAATTTCATGAAAAAATTTCAGATTTTGTCCATCGTAATGGCAGGTGCTTTTCTGGTGTTCCAGGGCCAGGCTTCAGCGGAACTGATCAGCGGAAAAGTCGACAGCGTTACGGAGGCCAAGGATTCTTTGAAAGTTTCAACGGAGAATCCTGTGACGAAAACAACCGAAGAAGTAAAAGTAGGAATTGATCAGGCCACGGAATACACCGGCGTAGCCGCCCCGGAAGAACTGAAAAAGGGCGATGGTGTTGTCGTGGATGCTGCGAAAGATGAAGCCACCGGCGTCTTAAAAGCCGAAGGTGTAAACGCAACAAAGATGTAAAAGGTTTTGCTCTTTGATTTGATCTCGGGAAAAAAGACTACCGCCGAATTTCCTTATCCTTTCGGAAAGCGGGAAGAGCGCGCATCGCGGTGAATCTCCTTTACAGGAGAAGGGCTACTCTGCGGCCCTAACCAAAAAGCCGATCTCGCAGGCGTTGCAGAGTCTTTTTCTCATTCCTCGCACGCTTTCCAGGCTTCGGTCTGTTCCTGAGAAATCCTTTCGTAAAGCTCTTTCCCGTTTTCCGCCTGACCTGAAAAAATATTTCTATTCCGTAAATTATCGAGGCATTCGGCGGCAACACGCAAAATAAAAGCGGGTGGGAAATGCAGGCTGAATCCGCCCTGCCAGGGCTTATAGGCAGGCTGCTCTGAATCGCTTCGCCCCTTGATTTGATCGTGAAATTCCACGGGCCGGTCCACAGCCATACGGCAAAAGGCCGCAAGGAGCGAAAGGTACCGTGTCATCTGAAGCGCGGGCACCTCATCCACCCGGGCCATTTCTTCAAGCTGGTAAAAAAACGGTTCCTGGGAAGCGCCTGGATTTTCTTCATTTCCAAGCTGCTTGCATACGGCCGTGTAAAGGCGGCTTGATTTTCTCTCGGAATCCGAAAACATCACTTCAAGATGAAGTTTCAGCTGAGAGAGACTGATGCGTGTTTTATCAGGCCATGTGGCGCTGGTTTCAAAAAGCCTCGCAACGCGGGAGCGGGGAGAAGCTGCGGGGGTTTTAAGAAGCGCAAGATCTTCCAGGATTTGTGCCAGCCTGAGGGTCCTGCATGCGGTGCACTTCGTGGCAGAAGCCCTCTCAAGTCTTGCCGCAAGGGCTTGCTCAAGCGAAAGAGGTTTACCAGACATGACGAACCTCAGCTCTGGGGAGTTTTCTCGAGAGCGGCGAGCAATTCCTGATTCGTTGGAAATTTTTCAAGCAGTCCCACAAATGTGCGCGCTGCTTCAGGCGGACTCATGCCGGCAAGTCCGGCGCGCAGTTTCCGCGTGCCTTCTTTTTCTTCCGGAGAGAAAAGGAGTTCTTCCTTTCGGGTTCCTGTTTCACCGACATTCACTGCAGGAAAAATCCTTCGCCCTGCAATATCTCGGGAAAGCACAATTTCCATATTTCCGGTTCCTTTGAATTCCTGAAAAATAACATCATCAAGGCGGCTTCCCGTCTCTACAAGAACGGTCGCGAGAATGCCAAGCGATCCACCGTTTTCAATTTTCCGGGCAGAACCAAATATGCGCCGGGGCACTTCCAGACCCCGCGCATCCATACCGCCCGAAAGTGTTCTTCCCTGGCCTCGAATTCCGGTGTTGTGCACGCGTGAAAGCCGCGTCAGGGAATCCAGTAAAATCATGACATCTTGCCCGGCATCCGCCTCTTCATAAGCCTGGCGCATCAATTCATCCGCAACGCGCACGTGATTTTCGTACGGCTGATCGACCGAGGACCACCGCACATCGGCTTTTACTGTGCGCTTAAAATCCGTCACTTCTTCGGGCCGTTCATCAATCAAAAGACAGTAAACTTTCATGTCGGGCTCTGAAGTCGTAATCGCCTGGCAGAGGTGTTTGAGCAGTGTTGTTTTCCCGCAAGTGGGCGGAGCGACAATCAAACCACGCTGCCCCCGGCCGATAGGACACAAAAGATCCATGGCGCGCATCGTGAGTTCTTTGGAGCCCTTTTCAAGGCGGATACGGGGCGTTGGATCAATGGAGACTTTGGACAAAAAGCTCCGGGCAGCATCATCCTGCCGGTGATCGCGGAATTGTGCTCCTTGATGTCCGGAAAATTTTGAACCGGATCGAGGCGTATGATCCCTGCGGCGGGAGTGATGATGATCGTTTCGGTAATTCATGGTGGGCGCTGCCGTCGACCCTAAGGGGGCCTAGGCTTTTTCCTTTTTTAGAATTTCATCCGTTCAGCGGATTCTCGGCCATTGATAATCGGCCTGCCGGATCATCTCTTCCCGGGCTTTTTCCCAATCCGTCTGGCTTGAGAGGCTTTTGTGAAGATAGAGTTTCCCTTGAAC
>CAYRBY010000036.1:2528-19390 GCA_964422635.1 uncultured bacterium | reverse complement strand
CAGATGCGGCGTCTTTTGCGCATGACGCTGACCAGCGGCGGGTTTCAGTTTTTTGAAGCGGCCGATGGCCAAAGCGGATTGACAGAATGTTTATCCAAAAAGCCCGATGCCGTTGTTCTAGACCTCGGGCTTCCTGATATGGATGGCCTTGAGGTTTTGCGGCGTATCCGGGAGTGGAGCCAGGTTCCGGTTTTAATTTTGTCCGTGCGCGAGGAGGAGAAACAGAAAGTTCTATCGCTTGACCTTGGAGCCGATGACTATGTGACGAAGCCTTTCGGCGGCGATGAATTGCTGGCTCGCTTGAGGGTGATTCTCAGGCGTTCCCCTGATCTGAATGAGGAACCCGTTTTTGAAAGCGGGGATTTGTCCGTCAATTTTTCAACGCGTCAGGTTTCACGGGCGGGCAAAGAAATTCATCTGACCGCAACCGAGTATGCTCTTCTTAAGCTTTTAATCAGGCATGCCGGTAAAGTGATCACGCATCAGCAGATTTTAAGAGAGATCTGGGGGCCTAATACGGAGAACCGTGTGCAGTATCTGCGGGTTTATGTAACGCATCTTAGGCAGAAGCTGGAAAAAGACCCTGAAAAGCCTCTTTGCATAAGAACAGAACCGGGGATTGGCTACCGGTTTTGCTCCAGTTGATCACGCGTCTTCAATTCCGAGTTTTTTCTTTCCTTCTTCGCTGATGCGTTCAGGCGTCCACAGGGGTTCAAAAACAATGCTGACAGCCACCTTTTCGATTCCCAAGGCTTCCTGAATCTTGCGTTTGAAATGTTCGGGGATTTCGCGGGCGGAAGGGCAGGACTGTGAAGTGAGGGACATTTTGACATCCACGGAGCCGGCCGCGTCGTCGATCGCAATGTCATAGACCAGACCCAGGTCCCAGATGTTCACAGGGATTTCAGGATCAAAACACTGCTTGGCCACTTCAATAATTTGTTCACGCGTCGGCATAGGGTCTCCTTTTTGGAATTCATTTTAGGGGTGTATTGTGCGCCGGTCAACACGCATCCTGCTTTTTCTATTTTCTTTTATAAATTAGGCGTTAAAATGCGCCCATGCAAAAAACAACTGTCTCATCCCGGGACCTGAGTCCCGTTCTCAGCTATCTGCTTTCGCCGATTGCCTGGCTCGTATTCTCTTTTTTTACGCTGTTCATTTTTTTGTCAGGTGTCTTTATTGGCCTGCCGCAGTCGCTGCTTTTCGACCGTGCAGGAACTCGCCGGGCGAGCCACACGTCTTCCCGTCTTTGGGGGAAGGGGATTATCGCGGCCTGTCCACTTTGGTCCATTGGGGTGGAGGGGCAAGAAAACCTTAAACCGGGCCAGCACTATGTGGTGGTGGCTAATCACCAGAGTCTTCTCGACATCCTCGTGGTTCTTGCCGGACTTCCCCTGCATTTTAAATTCATGGCCAAAAAGGAGCTTTTTTCGATTCCTGTGATGGGGTGGCATATGACCCTGGCGGGGTATATCCCGATAGACCGCGGTAAAAAGGAAAGCGCGCGTGAAGCCGTGGCTTCTGCACGAGCGTGGATTCACAAAGGCGTAAGTCTGCTTTTCTTTCCGGAGGGCACGCGCAGCCCGGACGGGGAAATCCAGCTTTTCAAGAGTGGTGCTTTCAAAGTCGCAGCCCAGGAGAATGTCCCGCTGCTTCCGGTAATCGTAGATGGAACAGGTGATGCTTTGCCGAAACATTCCTGGCTTTTTAAAAAGAAGTCCCGTTTCCTCCTCCGCATCTGCAAACCCGTGACAGCTTCCTCCCAGGAACCTGAAGCGATTGAAACCCTTAAAGAGTCCATTCGCTTGTCCATGATTGAAGAGCTGCGCACGCTGCGGGCAGCGTCTTCACGGCAGGATCGCTGACCTATGCGGGTTTTGACACTGAACACCTGGCAGGAATTCGGTCCTTGGCGCGAGCGCTGGGAAGTGATTGATAAAAATATTCGTGAAGCCGCTCCGGACATTATTTTTTTTCAGGAAATGTTTAACCGGAAATGGGCGCAGGAAACAGCCGCCCGTTTGGGTTACCCAACCTGCATTACCCAGGAAGAGCCCTCGGGCCTGGTGATGCTGAGCCGGTATACGGTCCTGGAGGGCGGTCTTTTTTCCTACCACGCATTCTCGCCTACAGAAAAGAAAAAGCGTTACGCCCAGCATGTCTGGTTTGAGACGCCCGATGCCGGTGATTTTCTCGCGGTGAATACGCATTTGTCCTGGAGACCCGATGAACAGCCTGTCCGGTACCGTCAGGCCGTTGAACTTGCGCAGGCGATTGATGCCATGAGGGATAACGGCCCTGTGATTCTGGGCGGCGATTTGAATGCAGATGTGGACACCTCGGAGATCGATATGTTCCGTGCGAGGGCCCGTTTCCAGGATGCTTATGCTAAGCATCACCCGCATGATTACGGCTGGACATGGAGCAGGAAAAATCCTTACACCCAGGAGCCGGTCAATCTCGTGAATGGCAAACCCTTGCCGGACCGCCGGGTGGATTATATTTTCTACCGTTCGGCCGAGGGGTTTAGTCTTGAGTGCAAAGGATCCCGCCTTGTGATGGATCAGCCTGATTCCCGGGGAATTTGGTGTTCTGATCATTTTGGCGTGCTTGCGGAGTTTTGAATGGGGATTAGAAAAGGTCTCACTTTGGGGATTGCCCTCGTTTCTTCTGTCAGTTTTCTGGGGTGTGCAGAACGCGCTGCATACCTGAAAACGTCGGATGGTTTTTCAATTGCCTACGAACTCAAAAAAGCCGAGTCTCCCAAGGGGGCCGTTCTTCTGCTTCATGGCCTTGGTACCAACCTTGACGAATGGTACACTTTCGGCAAGGACCTTCGGCAAAAAGGCTGGACCACGATGGCTGTTGATTTGCGGGGACATGGCGACAGCTTAGATCTTCAAGGAGAGGAAATCCGTTGGAGCGAGATGAGCGACGCCGGCCGGCGGTCGACTTTGAATGATGTTGAAGCCGCTGTGCACTTTCTTAAGGAGCAGGCCCCGGAAGCCGAACAGAATCTGTGGATTCTGGGGTCGAGTTTTGGGGCCAGCCTGGCTTTGATTTATGGTGCCGCTCATCCGGAACTCGGAGGTGTGGTGCTTTTCTCGCCGGGCATCAATTACGGCGGTCTCAAAACGGAAAGCGCGGCCAAGATTTTTCACTCAGCGGTGTTGATGGCGGCTGCTGAAGATAATCCCGGTGCAGTCCGCGAAGCAACGCAGATTTTGGCCTGGATTCCTTCCGAAAGAAAAAAGCTTCTGACCTACCCCAAGGGAGGGCATGGGGCTGAACTTTTAGACAACGTTAAAGGTCTCAAAGAGGAAGTGCTTGCATGGCTGAATCAGGGTACACCGCAGAAAACGCAAAAAAATACCAGCGTCTAAAACAGGGCATCTCACTTTTCTATCTGGTTTGGACGCCTTTTTTGCTGGGGATGATCGCTTTTACGCCTTTCTCGCTTTTTCTCGATGCGATGGCAGGCCTGTTTGGATCCAACCCCTACCTCCGTCTGGCTGTTTACTTCACGCTGTTTTCAGTGATCTTTTTTTTCCTCGACCTTCCGCTGGCCTACTTCTCCGGCCATGAACTCGAACACCGTTTTGGACTTTCCAATCAGTCCCTGGCAGGATGGGCCTCCTTTTTTCTAAAGCGAGCACTGCTTTCCTTTGTTTTTTCGCTGGGGCTTCTGGAACTGTTGTATGCGGTGATCTGGCATTTTCCGAAGAACTGGTGGCTTTGGGCTTGGGCGGGTTATGCGGCTGTCAGCTATGTTGTCGGCAAGATTTTTCCTGTCTGGATTGTCCCGCTTTTTTACAAGTACGACCGTGTGGCCGATGAAGCCCTGAAGCAGAGGATTTTTAGTTTAACCAGCCGTTTTGGCCTGCCGCTCGAAAATCTCTACTCCTTGAACCTCAGCAAAACCACCAAGAAAGCCAATGCCGCATTTATGGGCATCGGAAAAACCAAGCGTGTTGTTTTGAGTGACACGCTTATTCATAACTTTACACACGAAGAAATCGAGACTGTTGTCGCGCATGAATTGGGCCATTACAAGCACCGCGACATTCTCAAACAGCTGGCCTTCGGCCTCACGGGATCCCTCGCGGCATTTTACGTGGCCTTTCATCTTCTCAACAAACTGGCGGTTCAATACAGCTACAAGGGTGCCGGGGATATTGCTGCCATGCCGCTTTTGTTTTTTATTTTTTACCTCTTCGGTCTTTTGCTTACCCCTGTTCAGAGCGCGTTTTCCCGCTGGATGGAGCGAGCGGCAGACCGCTTCGCCTTGCAGGCGGTGCCTCGGGTGGACGTTTTTATCTCCTGCATGGACAAGCTGGGTAAAGTGAACTTTTCCGACCCCGACCCGCACCCGCTTTATGAGTGGTTCTTCTACGATCATCCCTCTATCGCCAGGCGTATCCAAATGGCCCGTGAATGGCAAAGCCGGGGAGCCGCATGAGGCGAGGGGGACTGCAGCTTCTTGCCGGAACACTGATCTTTATTGGATCGTTTCCTGTTTTTGCTGCACAGGAAAAAATTTCCGCTGAAAAGGATCTGGAAAAAAGACAGCGGATTGAATTGCTCGGTTTCTTCCTCAAGGATCCGAAGGATGCGAAGCTTCCTCAGACGCCTTTGGGGATTGATCTCTACAACCAGGGCGTTCAGCTTTATGAGAAAAAAGAATACGAGCTCGCGCTCTCCGCGTTTCAGGACTCCCTCAAGTATGACCCCCGCAACGCTTTGGCGTATGAATTGATAGGGGATATTTATTACTATCAGCAGCGAATGCCTGAGGCCAAACAAAATTATCAGGAGGCCTTTAAACTTCAGCCCAGGGAAGCGCTCAAGAAAAAGCTGGAACGCCTCCATGATGAAACACTGGTAGAGAAAGACCTTTCCACTTACCGGGAGCAGCATTTCATAATCAAGTACCGTGATGATGACAAGAATTATGACGGCTTTGAAATCAGGGAAATGCTGAGGGATCTCTATAGCTCAATTTCAAAGGATTTCGGTTATTATTTTACGTCCAAGGTGGTCGTGCTGCTCTATAGCAATGAGGAGTTTAAAAAACTCACGCAGCTTCCGCATTGGGCCTCCGGTGTTTATGATGGAAAGATACGGATTCCGGCCTATCACTCGGGAATGACGGATCAGGCTTTCAAAGCACTTACGGCGCATGAAATGACGCATGCTTTTATTGCAGCGTTAAGCCTTGGCCGGGCACCGGCCTGGATTAATGAAGGTTTGGCGGTTTTTGAAGAGGATAAAATAAAGAAACGGGATATCAGTATCTATAAAAATGCGGTCAAATCAGGCCAGCTTCTTTCTTTGGACGCCTTGATGACCATGAACGCGGTCGATCAGCAGAATGCCCTAGTGGTTGGGCTTTTCTATGAGCAGTCTTTTCAATTGGTTCAGTATTTGGTCGATCGTTACGGGATGTTCCGTATCAAACAGGTCCTGGAAGCTTTTGGCAAAGGCAAATCCTCCGATGAAGCCTTTCGGGATGTTCTTAAAATATCTACCCAGCGTTTGGAAAGAGAATGGAAAGATACCATTTAAAGACGGTTTCTCTGGAAAATTTGATGTACGGAGAAGGCTGGGGCGCCCGTTATCAATATGATGATGCCTTTTTGACCGAATCTATCCGGGCCATGGGGGTTTTGATGCCTCTTGTGGTCTCAGCGGGTGATCAGCCCCGGGTTGTAGCCGGACATAAACGTGCCTTTGCCTCGCGCGAAGCAGGCTTGAAGGAAGTCCCTGCGCTCGTTTTGAAAGACGAACTTCCGGAAAAGGATCTTTTCCGGCTTGCCTTGGTTTCCAACTGGCGGGAAGCCCGTCACGAACTGGATGCCGCTTGGGCTGTGAAGCGGGCCGGGCAAACGGGGTTTGACGAAGCTGAAATACTGCAGGAAATCCTGCCGCTTTTAGGCCTTCCCTCTGAACATCATTGGCTGTCCGAATTTCGCTCTGTGGTTGGTCTCCATGCGGAGCTTTTGGACGCGTTAAGCGCGGGACGAATCCCTTTTCGAGGAGCATCGCTTCTCAGCCGTTTTTCCCCGGAAGAGCAGGCGGTGTTTGCGGGATCCCTTGCAAACAAGCTTCACCTGACCAGTTCTCAGCTCATGAAGACTGCAGAATGGCTTTTGGATATGATGAGGTCGCCTCGCCGTCCTTTGGCTGAAGTTCTTCAGGCCGCTCCATTGAGAGAAGTTTTGGATTGTCCGCAGAAGGACACACGTCAGAAAACAGATCTTTTTTTTAAACATTTGAGAGATTTGCGTTTTCCTAGACTGGCGGCGCAGGAAAAGGCCTTTGAAAGTCACGCCCGGGATATTGAGAAGGGGCAGAAAGGCCTTAAAATAGAAGCCCCCCCTTATTTTGAAGAATCCGGCTTCTCGCTTCGTCTGAAAGCCAGGGATCCGGAGAGCCTGGACCATTTGATGCAAGTCCTTGCTGAAAAAAGAACTTCGATGCGTGAGCTTTTTAAAATCGTGCTATAATACGCGCTCTGTATCCCCCCTCTTGTAGAAGTGAAACTAACAGGATTTGGAACGTGAAGAAAAGAAATTGGCTAACGGTTTGTTTGCTGGGGTTGTGTTTGATTTCCGCGGAGCCCCGGATGTTTGCAGAAGACATCCATGTGACATCGAATTTTGACAAGACATCTGCCCGCGTCAATGAAGAGATCAATCTCAAAATCAGTATAACGGGCGCCATGGGCAACATTCAGGCGCCTCGTCTTCCTGCGTACCGTGGTTTTGATACCTTTTATACGGGGCGGGCGTCCCACATTACGTTTATTAATGGCCAATCCAGCTCTACGGTTGAGTTTGCCTATGTGTTGGTTCCGAAGGCTGCGGGACAGTACACCCTTGATCCTATTGACGTGACAGTTCAGGGAAGGACCTTCCGCACAGAGCCGATCCAGATGGAGATTTTGGCTGGAGCTGTCCCAACAGCTGCCCAACAGCCGGTTCGTCAGCCGCCGCCTATGTCTGCTCCTGTTTCCCGTCCTCCTGTGGCACCTCCCGGGGGATACTCTCCGGTTCAGGCTCCTGCGGCACCGCCGCCCTCCGCCGATGACAATATTTTTGTCCAGGCATGGCTCGACAAGCCTGAGGTTTATCAAAACCAGCAGATCCTTTTGACCTATTCACTTTATACGCGTTATGACACCCGTTATGAGGGCTTTGAGGAGGAACCTGCGGTCAGCGGTTTCTGGATCGAAGAATTCCCCATGGAACGGGACATTGAAAAGCAGACCGTCAAGGTCGGCGGGAAGCCTTATGTGAAAGCCGATATCCGTAAGATGGCTCTTTTCCCGACCGCTGCCGCGGACTACACCATCCGTCCCGGAAAGATTCGTGCATCGATCCGCCAGCAGCCCCAGCAGCAGAGCATCTTTGATGATTTCTTTGACGATAGTTTTTTCAACAGCGGGGGATTTTTCGCGCGAAGGGAAAACCGTCTTCTTGAGCCGCCAGTGATCAACATCAAAGTGAAGCCGCTCCCCGAAGCGGGGAAGCCTGCGAGTTTCAGCGGTGCTGTGGGTGATTTTCGCATGACTGCTTCTGTCGACAAAAAAGATGTGGATCAGAATGAACCCGTGACCATGACGCTAGTGATCGAAGGTCAGGGGAATATTGAGACACTCAATAAACCGCCGCTTCCGGATCTGCCGGACTTCAAAGTTTATGAGGCAGACACCTCTTCGCAGATGTTCAAGACGGGAGTTGTGATTGGCGGCCGGAAAAACTTCGAAATTGTTTTTATTCCCAAAAAAGCGGGAACCGTTTCCTTGCCGTCATTGGAGTTCAGTTTTTTTAATCCTTATCAGGAAAAATACGTTTCACTGAAGACGCCGGACTTTCAACTTAACGTTAAACCCTCAAAGAAAAACTTTGAGCTGCCTGCAGGTCTCAGTCAGCAGGATGTTTTCAAGAAAGATGTGAAAGTCGAAGGCCGGGATATCCGGACGATTTGGGAACAGCTTCCAGACTCAAAACTAGATTCGATTTTTCAGCTCCTTTACCGAGGATTGGCCGGACTTAATATTCTTTTAACGCTTGTGTTTCTTTTCCAGCTTTGGCAGGCACGCATGCAGGATATTTATGACAAGGACAATGCGCTCCGCCGCCGTAAAACGGCCAAGCAGACGGCGCTGACCGGTATGAGAAAACTCAAGCGTCTGATCCGTAAAGAAGAAGGCGGTGTTGCTTATTTTCAGGAAGTCGACCGTGTTCTGACGCAGTATCTGACGGACAAATTTAATCTTTCCGCTTACGGCGGCACGCGCTATGAAATCGAAGCCAAGCTTCACGAGCTGTTGGGAGCAGAAGATCCGCTTTATATGGAAATCATTATGATTCACCGCATTTTTGACGAAGCCCGGTTTGGCCAGGTGGATGTTTCCCGCCAGGAAAAGGAAAAGGCGCTGGACGTTTTAAATAAAACGATCCAGCGAGTGGAGAAGTTATGCCGCTAGGAAAATTGCGCATTTTGTTTTTTATTCTTATGACAGTGCCTGTGATGCCAGCCGCACTACATGCGGCTCCGCTTGCTGCCCAGGATCAGGCCCTTTTCGAACAGGCCAACAAGCTTTATGAAGATGGAAAATATAAAGAGTCCTCAGCGGCGTATGAAACACTGAAACAGAAGTATCCCCGTGAGGCGGCGTTCCCTTACAACCTTGGAAACAGCTTGTTCAGGGCCGGCCAAATGGGCCCTTCCTTGCTTGCCTACGAAAGGGCCCTGCGTCTTTCGCCTCGCGACAAAGATATCCGGGCTAACCTTGAGCATGTGCGGGGGCTTTTGGAATACCGGATTGAAGATAAACGCAACTGGTATATCCGTGCCGGCGAAAATGTTCTCGGACATCTGCGCGATGAAGAGGTTTTCTTCCTGGTGCTTCTGATTTATCTGATCGCGCTTGTTACCGCTTTTTTCTGTCTCGCGTTCCGGCGGGGGGATCCGTGGGGCTGGTGGCGAAAGACCTTGCTTGGGCTTCTTGTGTTTGGGCTTGGGCTCGCCGCTGTGAAGCATTTTGACTCCGATATTATGAAAGATGCCATTGTGATCGCAAAAGAAGCGGAAGTGCATTACGGCCCTTCGGTGGGAGATCAGGTGGCGTTTCGCCTTGGTGAAGGCCTCAAGGTTTATGTGGTTGATACCCGGCGCGACTGGAGCCGCATCAGCCTTGTGAATCATGAAGGCGGCTGGGTCAAGAACTCTGACATTGCACAAGTCTGATCGTTTTCTTTAAACCATGCGGGAGTTTATGAAGATTAAAAGCAGCAGTAAAAATTATCCGGATGCCGGAGGTTATTACGGCCCTTACGGCGGACGCTATGTTCCGGAGACGCTGATCAAAGCTCTGGATGAATTAACAGCGGCTTATGGAAAAATTAAAAAAGACAAAGCTTTTCACCGCGAACTTCGTGTGTATCTCGAAGACTATGCGGGCCGCCCAACGGCCCTTTATGAAGCTAAAAATCTGACCGCCCATTTCGGCCGTGCGCGGATATTTTTAAAGCGTGAAGACCTCTGTCATACGGGTGCTCACAAAATCAACAGCACACTTGCCCAGGGACTTCTGGCCCGGAAGCTTGGTAAAAAACGCATTGTGGCCGAGACGGGTGCCGGGCAGCATGGTGTGGCAACCGCCACGGCGGCCCGCGTTTTCGGGCTACAATGCGTTGTCTATATGGGTGCCCTGGATGTTGAGCGGCAGGCGCTAAACGTTTATAAGATGAAACTCTTGGGGGCCGAAGTGGTCCCTGTTTATTCAGGTTCTAAAACTCTGAAAGATGCAACGAATGAAGCGATCCGCGACTGGGTGACCAATGTGGACAGCACGCACTATCTGATCGGGTCGGTCGTGGGACCTCATCCTTACCCAATGATTGTACGTGATTTCCAATCCGTAATTGGAAAAGAAACCCGGTCGCAGGCACTAAAAAAAATAGGAAAACTTCCGGATTATCTTGTTGCTTGTGTGGGCGGCGGCAGTAACGCCATGGGCTTCTTCTATCCGTTTGTTCAGGATACAAAAGTCAAAATGATCGGTGTAGAAGCTTCCGGGGAGGGTGTGAATACCCGCCATCATGCGGCCTCGATGACGAAGGGCGCTCCCGGAATTTTGCACGGCATGAAAAGCTATCTGCTTCAGAATGCGGACGGTCAAGTCCAGCTGGCGCATTCCATTTCCGCAGGCTTGGATTATCCTTCGGTTGGCCCCGAGCATTCTTTTTTTAAAGATACGGGACGGGTTGTCTATCAGACTGCTACAGATAAAGACGCGCTTTGGGGGTTCCAAACTTTGACGCAGCTGGAAGGTATCATGCCGGCCTTGGAACCTTCTCACGCCTTGGGGTATTTGAAATATTTTATGCCCAAGACTCAAAAGAACCAGAATGTGGTGCTTTGTTTGTCCGGTCGAGGTGACAAAGACATACACACGGTGAAGGGCGCGCTTGCCCTTGAAGAAGGGAAAGGGGGCCGCTCATGAACCGGCTTTTGAGTGTTTCGGGTGCAGCGGCTGCTTCAGGCCGTAAATTATTCTGCGCTTTCACAACGCTCGGTTATCCGAGCCTCAAGAAGACAGAATTGCTGATCGAGGCCTTTGCAAAAGACGGCGTGGACATTGTGGAACTTGGGTTTCCTTTTTCGGACCCCCTCGCAGACGGCCCCACCATTCAGTTTTCCTCAGAACAGGCATTGGCACACGGCGTCCGTATTCAACATGCCTTTGATCTTGCCCGCAGCCTGCGAAAAAAAGGCGTTTCGGTCCCGCTCGTTTTCTTTACTTATTTCAACCCCGTTTTTCATTACGGGTATAAAACTTTTTTGAAAAAGGCAAAAGAAGCTGGGTTTGATGCGGTGCTGGTGCCTGATCTTCCGCCCGACCAGGAATCCGGATTTCGTAAGGAGGTGCGTGCCCAGGGGCTTCTTCAGATTTTTTTGATCGCACCCACATCGGATGCGCGGAGAACCCGGATGATTGCACGCGAGTCGGAAGGTTTTATCTATTATGTCTCGCTCCGGGGGGTGACAGGTGCCCGTCAGGCCCTCCCTTCAGATATTCGCCGGCATCTCAAGCAGATCAAAAAGGTGACAAAGAAACCCGTCCTTGTCGGGTTTGGAGTTTCCAAACCTGAGCAGGCGAAGTCTTTAAGTGCCTGGAGCGATGGCGTGATTGTCGGAAGTGCCATTATTGAAAGAATCCGCAAGGCGGACGGAAAAATCGAACCTGCTATTCAGTTTATCCGTGAAATGGTCAAGGCTGTGAAGGGAGCACCGGGTGGGCGTAAGACTCGGCCTTGATCTCGGAGAAAAGCGCGTAGGGGTTGCGGTAACGGACGAGGCAGGAATTATGGCCTTTCCTCTCGTGACTCTGGAAATCCGGGGCCGCAAGCATCTGGTCGAGGAGTTGACGAAGATTGTGCGCGACAAACGTGTCGCGGAAATTGTTGTTGGACTTCCCAAAACCCTGAAGGGAGAGATGGGGCCGGCGGCTCTCCGGATTCAGGAAGAAGTAGAGTGGTGTAAACCCTTTTTTGAAATTCCCTGGATTTTCTGGGATGAACGCCTGACCTCGCTTGAGGTTGAACGTGTTCTCCAGGATGCGGAAGTTCATTACAGCCGCAGGAAGGAAGTCCGGGATCAGCTCGCCGCGCAACGGATCCTTCAGAACTTTCTTGATCATCACCGCAATCGTCCGTCATGAAATACTTTCCCCAGTCTCTTCCCGTATGCCGGAGTTCCCGCCTTGAAAACGGACTCAAGGTTGTCACTCTGACCATTCCTGAACGGGACTCTGTCGCAGCCGCTGTTTGGCTTCGCGCGGGGTCGCGTTTTGAACCTGAAAAACTTTCAGGTGTTTCGCATTTTCTTGAACATATGGTTTTTAAGGGAACCCGTAACAGATCAGCACGGAAAATCAAGGAAACCATCGAAGGGACAGGCGGTCAGCTTAACGCTTTTACAGGCGAGGAGAGCACCTGTTATTTTGCCCGGGTCTTGAAGCCGTATTTCCCGGAGGCTCTTGAGGTGCTTGCAGATATGGTTCAGAATGCTGTCTTCGAACTCCGTGAAATCGAAAAAGAAAAGGCCGTAATCCTCGAAGAAATTAAAATGTACCGGGATATTGCATCCCAGCACGTTCAGGATGTCATGGGGGAGCTCTTGTGGCCGGATCACCCTTTAGGCCGGCCGGTTTCCGGGACCGAAGCAAGTGTTGCGGCTCTTGGACGAAAAGATCTAGAAGCCTACAGGGACCAGTATTATCACGGAGCAAATTGTGTCGTTTCCGTAGCGGGGCCGGTTAACCATGAACAAGTTGTTAAGCAGCTGAAAAGTCTTTTTTTGAAAAAGGAGATTCGGGAAGCGTCCTCGTTTGTTTCCGCGCCGAGCGGCTTTGGCAAAAGCCCGTCCTGGTTTCAGCGCAAAAAATCCGGCCAGACACATTTTGTCATTGGCTTGCACGCCTTTTCCCGTTATGATCGCCGTCGTTATGCGTTGGCCCTTCTCAGCCTGATTTTGGGCGGGAACATGTCGAGCCGTCTTTTTGAAAGAATCCGTGAGGAAAAAGGTCTGGCCTATGACATCCGTTCCACAGCCTCCTTTTATCAGGATACTGGAGCGCTTCTCATTTCTGCCGGCGTGGAGAGTTCAAGGTCACGCGAAGTGATCCGGTTGATCCAAAGAGAACTTGGCCGGCTGGCAGACCAGCCTGTTCCCGCAGGTGAACTGATGCGTGCCAAGGATCACTTCCTCGGACAATTTTACATGTCGCTTGAGGATCACCTTGATTACCTGTTTTGGGCCGGCGAACACCTTTTGTACCGGACTGAAATCCCGGAACCCGAAGGCATAAAAAAAGGGATTGAGCTTGTGACCGCTGGTGAAATAAAAAAGCTGGCGGGGGAACTTTTTCGTGAGAGGCAGTTTTACCTGGCGCTTATCGGTCCTGAAAACGATAAAGAACGGTCCCAGCTTAAAAGCCTGTTGAACTTATAGTTGAGGGATGACGTGCAGAAAAATCAGAAAATATGGATAGCTCCGAGTATTCTGTCGGCGGACTTTTCACGTCTTGGCGATGAGATCCGTGATGTTGAGCAAAGCGGATGCGATGTTATTCATGTGGATGTCATGGACGGACATTTTGTTCCCAACCTTACGATTGGAGCTCCTGTCGTGAAGGCAATCCGGAAGGTGACAGGGCTTCCGCTGGACGTCCACTTGATGATTGATGAACCCATCCGGTATGTGGATGATTTCAAAAAAGCCGGAACGGATTGGCTTACAGTGCATGTCGAAGCTTGCCGCGACAGCCTTGCGACTCTGGAAGCCATTAAAAAATCAGGTATGAAACCAGGAATGTCCCTGCGTCCAGGGACGCCTGTGGAAGCGCTGGAACCCTACCTTGGATTTTTGCATCTTATTCTTATTATGACTGTCGAGCCGGGGTTCGGAGGGCAGTCGTTCATGCCGGAGCAGCTCGAAAAAGTAAAATGGCTCCGCTCCCGTTTTAACGGGCTTATTTCCGTGGATGGCGGTGTCAATTCCAAGACAGCGCCCCAGGTCCGTGAAAGCGGTGCCGATATTTTGGTTGCTGGTACGGCCGTGTTTGGACAGGCTGACCGGTCTGCGGCAATCCGGAGCTTGCGATCATGAGGACTGATTTCTGATGGATGCCGCTAAAATAAGAAATTTTTCAATTATTGCACATATTGACCACGGCAAATCCACGCTTGCTGACCGGCTGCTTCTTGATACAGGGGCCATTTCTCCCCGAGAATTCCGGGATCAGATGCTTGATGACATGGAGCTTGAAAGAGAGCGCGGGATCACCATCAAGGCTACAGCTGTCCGTATCCATTACAAAGATCACACGCTGAATCTGATCGATACGCCGGGACATATTGATTTTACGTATGAAGTCTCCAAAAGCCTCGCTGCCTGTGAAGGCGTTCTGCTGCTCGTTGATGCCGGGCAAGGCATTCAGGCGCAGACTGTCACAAATCTTTATCTGGCCATGGAGCGCAACCTCGTCATTATTCCCGTGATTACCAAGATCGATTTACCAACGGCTGAACCTGAAAAAGTGGCCCTTGAAATGATGGAATTTCTTGGGTGTGAACGCGAGGAAATTATTTTTTGCAGTGCCAAAAGCGGTGAGGGGGCGGGTGCTGTTCTGGATGCAATTGTAGATCGTATTCCTGCGCCCAAAGGAGATGTGAACGCTCCCCTGAAAGCGCTTATTTTTGACTCGAAGTACGACACCTATCAAGGCGTTATTGCCTACATCAGGATTATGGAAGGGCGCATTTCCAACAAGGACCGCTATTTGATGATGCAGACAGGGGCGTCCTATGAAGTTGAGCAGATTGGAATTTTGAATCCCCGCCAGCAGGAAGTTCAAGGCCTGAGCGTCGGCGAGGTTGGTTACATCTGCGGCAATATCCGCGACATCGCGGAGGTTAAAATCGGGGACACGATTACTCTTGTCAATCGTCCCGCGGCTGAACCGCTGGAGGGGTATAAAGAAGTCAAACCCATGGTTTTCTGCGGTCTTTATCCCATCAATCCAAGCGACTTTGTGCCGCTTCGTGATGCTTTGGGAAAGCTTCGGCTGAATGACTCTTCTTTTGAGTATGAGCCTGAAACGTCAGCCTCATTGGGAAATGGTTTCCGCTGCGGATTTTTGGGGCTTCTGCATATGGACATCGCCAAAGAGCGGCTGGAAAGGGAATTCAACCTGGATCTGTTGATTACGGCGCCGAACGTCGCTTACCGTGTCACGCTCACGAATGGGGAGGTGCTGGATCTCGATAACCCCACGAAGCTGCCGCCCGTGACGAACATTGAAAAAGTGGAAGAGCCGTATATCCGGGCGAACCTCATTATCCCGGTGGAAAACCTTGGGGTGATTATGCAGTTCTGCCAGGATCGCAGGGGTATTTACAAGAGCACAGAATATCTGGATGCTAAGCGTGTGATGCTGACCTACGAGATGCCTTTTGCGGAAGTCGTGATGGATTTTTACGATAAAATCAAATCCGCAACCTCAGGTTATGGATCCTTTAATTATGAGCTTATTGGGCATCAGCCTTCGCCGCTTGTAAAGCTTGATATCTTGATTAATTCACAGCCTGTGGACGCGTTGTCCTGCATTGTGGTGCGAGACAACGCCTATGCCCGAGGCAAGGCTCTTGTCGAAAAACTCAAAGAAGTGATTCCAAGACAGATGTTCGAGGTGGTGATTCAAGCCGCCATTGGAAGCAAGGTTATTGCGCGCGATTCTATCAGCGCGATGAGAAAGAACGTAACCGCGAAGTGCTACGGCGGTGACATTTCCCGAAAACGCAAGCTTCTTGAACGCCAGAAGGAAGGCAAAAAGAAGATGAAGCGGATCGGTCAAGTGGATCTCCCGCAGGAAGCCTTCATAAGCGTGCTGAGGGTTGATACATGATTGTCTGGGTCTCTTTGATTGGGTTGGGAGCGGTGATTCTTTACAGGCACAAGATTGCAGAGGAATGGCATCAGTTCCGTATGCATCGCAGGGAATGGTTTTACGATAAATGGAAGAACTGGGGCGAACCGTTTATTGTCGCCGCAGTTCTGGCTATTTTGATCAGGACCTTTCTGCTGGGGCCTTACAAAATCCCCACGGGTTCCATGATTCCGACTTTTATGATCGGAGATCGTATTTTTGTCGACAAGGTATCTTATCGTTTTCACCAGCCCGAGCGCGGGGATATTATTGTGTTCAAATATCCGCTCGATCCTAAAAAGGATTTTGTAAAGCGCTTGGTGGGGCTTCCGGGGGAAGAGCTTCAGATTCAGGACGGGAAAGTGTTTGTAAACCACAATCCTCTTGAAGAAAATGTCTTCACTAAGAATTATTATTACAACGTCAAAGACAGCCCGTATGGACAGCTGGATCAGATTATCAAGGTTCCCGGAGACAGCTACTTCGTGATGGGGGACAACTCAGCGCACTCTTCAGACAGCCGCAGCTGGGGGTTCGTTCCTAAAAAAAATGTTGTCGGGAAAGCTTTTTTGATCTGGTGGCCGTTCAACCGCGTGAAGATGGTAAAGTAATCACGCGGGATTTCCGTAATATGTTGTGATGAAAACCCGATTTTATCCGCAATCTTTTCTCTTTCCCGGAATCCGGCCCTGATGAGTTCCTCTGCAAAACCCGTTTTTTTCTGGGGAGCTGCGACAGCCGCGCATCAGGTCGAAGGCAACAATATTCACAATGACTGGTGGGCTTTTGAACAGCAGGGACGCGTCAGGTTTCCCTCTGGAGCAGCCTGCGATCAGTACCGGCGCTTTCGCGAAGATTTTGAAATTCTTACCAAGCTTGGCCATACCGCGCATCGTCTTTCGATTGAATGGAGCCGCTTGGAGCCCCGTGAAAATGAATGGGATGAAGAGGCATTTCTTCATTATGAAGAAGTCCTGAAAGAACTCTGCCGCCGCGGTATTGAACCCATCGTCACACTGCACCATTTTACAAATCCCGTCTGGTTTTCTGAAAAGGGAAGCTGGCTCCACCCCGAAGCCCCGTCCTATTTTGCCCGCTATACCCAAAAAGCCGTCGAACGATTTGCCCCTTACGTTAGGTACTGGATTACGATTAATGAGCCCGTCGTCTTTCTTTATCACAGTTACTGTACGGGGTTGTGGCCTCCTGGAGAAAAATCATTCAAAAAGGCCATTCGGGTATTTCGCCAGCTGGCACGGGGGCACGTTGCAGCTTACCGTGAGATCCATGCTCACTATGAAAGCCTGCGGCGTCCTGTGTGGGTCTCGATTGCCAAGCACATGTCGGATTTTACTCCCTG
>CAYRBY010000036.1:0-2428 GCA_964422635.1 uncultured bacterium | reverse complement strand
AACGAGCTTAATGTCATGGGGTGGGAAGTGTATCCCGATGGATTAACAAATGTTTTGGTGAGTCTGAAACGGTACCGTCTGCCGGTTATGGTGTGTGAGAATGGGATCTGCGCCTCTCAAGATACGCAGAGGGAAAGTTTTATTCGCCGTCACGTGGCTGCTGTGCAGAAGGCCCAAGAACAGGGTGTCCCGATCTGGGGGTATTTGTACTGGTCTTTCCTGGACAATTTTGAATGGGCGGAAGGTTTTGGCCCTCGATTTGGAATCGTGGAAGTCAATTACGAGACACAGGAAAGAAAAATTCGTCCAAGTGCTTATGTCTTGACAGAGTTATGTCGTAAATGGAGTGAGAATATAGCGCCATTTTCCTAAACCTTATTTCTAAGGAGAGCACGCAGCCATGCAGGCCGACCTATTTCAAGTTCATTCCGCCGCAACATCCATGAATACCGAAGTTAAAGAATCCTTTCTTGATAAATTTCGTATCAGTCTCCGGGTTGATCAGGCGCTAGTAATTTTGATCTCTTTGGTGGTTGTTTATGTCGTCGTGTTTTCTTTTGGTTTTGAAAAAGGGAAGCGTTCGGCGATACGTGAATTCCACCGGCAGGAAGTCCGGAAAGCGCAGTCACTGCTTAGTCAGTCGCCCAAAGCTGAAACTGTTGTTATTGATGCCACGAAGCTGCCAGCGGGCGGATCTCCTGCGGTTTCAGCACAGGTTATACCGGTGATTTCAGAAGGAAAAAGCGCCTCAGCGGGCTCTCAGGTTGAAGCAAAGCTTTCTTCCGAGGATCTTTTGAAGTCTATGAAGGGGAAGTATACCATCCAGCTCGTGACCTTTAAAACAAAGGCAGAGGCTGATAAATTGATAGAAAAACTATCGCAAAAGGGATTCCGGGGCTTTTTGGTTCCGCAAGGTAAATTTTTTCTCGTATGCGTCAATGATTTCGAAAGCCGTCCGATGGCCAATGCCGTTTTGAAAGATCTTTTGGGGAAAGGGCTGGCCCCAAAAGACGCTTACATACGAAACATGCCCAAAGTCGCATAAAGCTCCCGAAACCCCGTTTTAATCTTTTGATTCCTTTGCGCAATTTGAACTAGCCAAAGGGCTGTTTAATCGGTATAATTCCCAAGCTAAAACCTTAGCAATTCCTCTATTGACCGCATTGATTAAGGAGAATATATGTCGCAGCACTCAAGTCTTCGCGTCGACAGCGTGGGCGCCAAGCATCGCAATGTTCTAAAGCGCTTTGAGCGCATCAAAAAAATGGAAGAAGAAAACCGTTTACCTCAGGACAAGTCTGTTTATGGCTTGCCCAAGGTAAAATCCATGAAAGTTAAAGTTAAGAAGGGCGGCGGTGGTGAGAAAGCGGAAGGTGCCGAAGGTGCTGCTCCAGCTAAGGGTGCAGCCGGTGCAAAAGCCGCTGCTCCTGCTAAAGGTGCGGCTCCTGCTGCAGGTGCAAAAGCCGCTGCTCCCGCTGACAAGGGAAAGAAGTAACTTATGGGCGCTTCCATCACGATTCGAAGATACCGCAGCGGGGATGAAAGCGCTATCAAGGATTTGGTGGTTTCAATCATGGGGCGCGAATTCCGTGAAGATGCTGCCGCATATCCTACGGAAGATCTGGAAAGTATTGAGAGGTCTTATGGTAAAATCGGAGACATTTTTTTTGTTGCCGAATCAGGATCTCAGGTTATTGGAACAGTCGCAATCAAAAAAGAGGATGACCGGATCGCGCTGCTCCGGCGCCTTTTTGTAGACCCCCAATTTCGCAACCAGAAGCTCGGTGTTAAATTGATAGACCGGGCTTTGGAGTTCTGCCGCGAAGTTGGATACCAAGAGTTGGTTTTTCGGACAACGTCGCGTATGGAAGGTGCCATACGTTTATGTCAGAAAAAAGGCTTTACGCAGCGCGCAAAAATTCAATTAGGAGATTTTGAACTACTCAAGTTTACGCTTCATCTAGCTAACGGGCACCCTTCCGTTAAATCTGCTTGAGAGTTCAGTGAGAAAAATGAGCTTTTTCAGCCAAAAAAAGAAATCAAACAGTCAGCTTAGATCACTCAGTGAAACAGAGATTCAAAAGAAACTTTACGGGACTTTAAGGCCAGAACTCCTTGAACGCCCTAGCTCCAAAGCTTCGCATCAGCCGGCCCAGCACAGCCTTTCCTTTGCAAATCCTGCGCCCACAGCGACAAAAACGGTTCAGGAGTTTACCCCAAAATCATCACGTGATCTTTTTGACACGGGCGTTGAAGTATCACGCGAAGAAAAATCGGCCGCTGCCCCGGATGTTCAGGAGCCTGCGCGCGGAGAAAAACTCGCTGAGAAATCTCGTCTTGAACGATTGGCTGAATTGGCGGAAATAGAAAAGCCTGTCAAGAAAAACGCTTACCGTGAGGACCCCTGGAAAAAGAAGCAGTCTCTTCC
>CAYRBY010000035.1:7081-20300 GCA_964422635.1 uncultured bacterium | reverse complement strand
CCCAAAGAGCATAGGCTACGGCACCGCCCGCGGTCTGGGAAATCAAAACTCCGGAAGGCCGTTCTGAAAGCGCGCCTTTGTATTTCTGATATTCATGGAAGGTCTGAAAAAGAATCCCGGTGCCGCGGGTCAGCGTAAGAAACTTGCTTCGAAAACCAATCAAAGAACGAGAAGGGATCAGGTATTCCATTTTAACCGTATTGGCGGTGGTGTTCTGCATATCCACCATTTCCCCTTTACGCTCACCAAGTTCCTGCATGGCGACTCCCTGATACTCGGCATCGACCTCGACGTAAAGCCTTTCAACAGGTTCCAGGGTTTCTCCATCAAGCACTTTCAAAATTACTTCCGGGCGCGACACTTCAATTTCATAACCTTCACGGCGCATGGTTTCGATCAAAATTGAGAGATGGAGTTCTCCGCGGCCCGAAACCTTGAAACGTTCCCCGCCTTCCACTTCTTCAACTCGGATACCGACATTCATCATGGCTTCGTGTTCAAGACGTTCACGAATGTGACGCGAGGTCAGAAAACGCCCCCCGTCTTTTCCGGCAAGAGGGCTTGTGTTGTGGGAAAAGTTCATCGAAATAGTCGGCTCGTCAATTTTCAAAAGCGGAAGGGCTTTCGGTTCTGCTGCAGAAGCAATGGTTTCACCGACCTTGGTACTTTCCAAGCCGGCGATACACGCGATTTCACCCGCTTCAGCCGATTCGGCTTCAACGCGCTGCATCCCTTTATACTTTAAAATTTTTGTGACTTTCCCGCGTTCAATGGAGCCGTCATGCTTGACCAAAGCAACAGGATCACCCGTCTTGATGCGCCCGTTCACAATGCGCCCGCTTCCCATGCGGCCCACGTATTTATCATAATCAAGAATGGTCACCATCATTTGGAAAGGAAGCTCCACGTCAGCGACCGGAGGAAGTACCCGGTGGAGGATGGTATCAAGAAGCGGGGTGATGTCTTTACGTTCGTCATCCAGATTAATCACCGCAATCCCGTCTTTGCCGGAAGCAAAAACAACGGGAAAATCAAGCTGCTCATCCGTAGCGTTCAATTCGCAGAAAAGGTCAAAAGTCATGTCCACGACTTCATTGGGGCGGGCATTCGGGCGGTCAATCTTGTTCACCACTACAATGGGCTTAAGATGAAGTTCGAGCGACTTTTTAAGCACAAATTTCGTCTGCGGCATCGGGCCGTCCATGGCATCCACAAGGAGAAGGACGCCGTCCACCATTTTCAGGATACGCTCCACTTCGCTGCCAAAGTCCGCATGTCCCGGTGTGTCTACAATATTGATCTGCACCCCTTTAAAACTGCAGGATGCATTCTTTGAGAAAATGGTAATACCGCGCTCACGCTCCAGATCGTTGGAGTCCATAACGGTAATTTCGCCTTCTTTAAATTCGTAGGCTCCCGTTTGGCGGAGGATGGCATCAACCAAGGTCGTCTTACCATGGTCAACGTGGGCAATAATGGCTACATTTCGGATTTCTTTTTTACGCTTTTGAGTTGTCATAAGTCGCGCATTGTACCATAAACTTTTTAAATGTCTCGCACGAAAAATCGTGTGAATGCTTTTAGGCAAGCAACCGATGCTTTAAGAGAGGTTCCTGATGAAAAAACGTTCTTTTGTGCTCAATTCTAAAGGCTTGGCAGCCGGGCTCTTCATAGCCTCGGTCGTTTTGGGGGCCTTTGGAGTGGCTTTCGTCAATATGGCCGTTCAAATGTCATCCCTCGTTGAATTCTCCAAAACCTGGTCGGAGATCCCCGCCCGGGTAACTTTCCTCGACATCGAAACCCGTCAAGGGAAGCCGGAACCCAAAATAGAGTACGTTTTCTGGATACGCGGCCGGGAAATCAAAGGGAGACGGATTTTCTTCGCTGGAGGAGCTCTCGAAGACTTGGACAAGGGCAAGGACCGTCTTTCTTTCGCCTACCGCGATCCCGAAGGCAAGCGCATTGAAAAACAGTTTTTTGTAGGCGCTGAAACAAAGGCCTACTACAACCCCCACATGCCCGAAGAATGCGTTTTAATCCGACTCGCCCTTCGCGATATGAAGCCCTATTTCTTTTGGGGTGCAGGGTTATTCATTCTCGCCGCGTGTCTTCTTGCTCGAAGCTTTTACGAAGACAATTGACCTTCCAGAACAGGCCTTTTACGCTTGTCAGTTAAAATAGAGCCCATCCAGAAACACTTCGCCCCGCCTGTTTTTTCCAGTTTCCGCATTATCAAAAACAAAAGCGACTTCATCGACTTCTTTTAAAAAACGCGGCAAAGCAATGCGCACATCCTGCCAATCCGTTCCCAGCACAATGTGGTCGAGCTGCACATTTTGTCCCTTGTTTTTGATCTCCACCTTCATTTTTTTGGGGTACCCTCGATCCAGATTTCCTTTGATTCTGAAGTGAAACGACCGGTATTGGGAAAAATCAGACGGCCGAAGCTTCACATAAAGCCCCGAATAGGCGGAGGGTTTACTGACGTCATATCGAAGGCCGATAAAGGACTCCCTGCCGTCCTGAGGGATCAACCGGTAAGAAGCTTTGGAACGGTCTGGGTCATAAAAGGTTCCAACGTCGCGCGATTGTTTAAGTAGATCCATGCGATGGCTTTTATTTCCAGCCTTCTCAACAGCTTCTTGCGCCGGAAGGCCCAAAGCCTGAAATTCCGGCGAGCCTTCTTCCCTTTTGAGAAGTGCCAAGGCCTTTTTTTCCCATCCCTGTTTTTTTAAATAGTCCCAAAAAAATTTCGAGGTCTGATTTCCACCTTCTAATGTGCTCATGAAATTCCCGAGCGCAACAAGCTCCATCCCCTTATCAAGCGCAAGAATATTCCGGTTCACTTCTCCCGTCACAGGATCCAGAGAATCAGCAAAACCATATCGGGGTCCAAAGACAGCCGGATTTTTTGCCTGCATGGCTTTGAGATTCAGAATGGCTTCGCGCGGTCCGTACCGAAGCGCAAGAAGCACTGAGTAAGGCGTCACGAATTCAGAGCCGGAATTTTGATACGCAACTTCTGAAACCCCCATAGGGTCATACCGCCCCTGATCCGGAGCCTCTCCGTTCGAAAACCCCCAAATCCCGGCCGGCATCACACGCTTCCCCTTATCTCTTTGAATTTCGATCATAGCCTGCGCGTTCACGCGGAAGGCTTTCGGTGCAAGACGATCGCCGCCTAGAACCTCATCCGGAAAAAGGGTTTCCGCAAGTCCGCCCGTCCACGAAGCAAGAACCCGGTGAATTCTGCCATCTACGGCTTTGTATTCCCGCACAAGCCGCTCCTGTTTTGTCCAAACAGTTTCCGGAACATCATCCTTAAGGATGGCGATAAAAGCCGTGATTCTGCTTGAAGCATTTAAAATTCCGTAATCCTGCTCGGCATACTTACGGCGAGAAACATCAAAACCCTGGCTTAAAAGACCCGTTTCCGGATGAACCGGATTCTTGGCAAAAAAGAAGTGATAGTCCTTTTGCTTCAAGTATTTGTCAATGGCCCGGGAAAGAGATGTGCCAGGGAAAGCGCCCGCCGTCGTCATAAGCGCTGAATCCAAAAAGCCGTTTTCGAGGGACGGAACAAAACGGTTCATGGTCACACGAGGCCATTCTTCAGGTCTTCCCGGGAGCGCATACCACTGATAAAGAAATCCGTCCTGCGTCTCAAGAGACTCCAGGTTGTCCATCAGCTCGGAGGCCTGCTCGTAAGCCTGCCTCTTGGGAAGAAAGCCCCGCTCAGACTCAAGAACAATGCGGAAGAAGGCCATCGCAACATGCGAAGGCGAGGTTTTGGCAAAGCGGACATTCCTGGAAAGACGCACCACATTCCCCTGCGATACCGGAGCACCGTCAAAAGGAAATTTTGTTATCGGGTCCAGAAGTTTTTCAAAACCATGAAAGGACGCTTTTTCCCATTGCACGAGCAAGGCTTGCTCTTGTTCGCTTAAGGGCGCGGATGCCGAAGCGGTCAAAGGCCGCCAAAGGCAGAAAGAGAGACTGAGGAATAAAAGAAATTTTTTGTTTTTCATAGCGAGTCCTGCCGGGAGGGGTTTCCTGCAAGGACTTCATCTATCGGCGGGAAAGAAAAAAAATAAAGAGGAAATTTTTACGGCATGCGTTCGGTTTCAGCCCACTTCTGAACCTTGGGAGGAATTTCCGGAGATGCGATGGCCTCGCCTGCCGCATTCAGGAGCTCTTGAATGGGCACGACGCCTGAAGGGCCTTTAAAAAGCCCCTTCACAAATCCCAGCGCGGCCAATTCACCGTCTTTTTCGAAACGCTGTTCAATATAAAACCACTTTTCGTCCCACCCCAGAATCCGGGTTTTTAATGTGAACAGATCCCACATCTGAAGCGGGCGCCGGTAGCGCATCAGGATAGAACCTACGAGGGGGTTCCAGCCTTGCTTTTGGGCAGCGCGGCCTAGCGCTGAACGCAGAATGAGATCGATTCTTCCGAGATCCATAAGCGTCAAATAGCGCCCGTTGTTCATGTGCAAATAGAGGTCAAGGTCGTTGGGCAGAACCCTGAAAGATAGACATGATTCCTCCAAAAGGCCGAGGCGTTTTTTAAAAAAACCTGCCGCGAAAACCCAGAGACATCTGAGCCATAAATTCATACTTCCCTCTTTTTCCATGACGGGTTATCGCCAATTGCTTGCCGAGTGAGAAAAACCGCAAAAAAAGCTGTGACGGCGGCACTCATTATCAGCCCCAGGAAGACCTGTTCAAGATTAAGAAATCCTCGGCCTCTGAGAAAACCCGTCAAACTGTTGCCGAATCCCACGCCCAGCATAAGGCCTGCAACAGTAAGGCTGGAAAGCAATTCTCTCCAAGAATCAAAGTAACGGGTCGAAAGGCTGATCGATAACGGGAAAAAGTAAGAGCATCCGGCACCAGCCAGAACATAAAGCGGCAGGACACGGGACTCTTCGCGGTTCCAGAGAATTCCGGCAATGCTGAGAATAATCAGAAAGGGCGAGACTCGGTACAAAATGCGGGCATCCATCCGAAGGGAAATAAAACTCGCAAAAAGACGTCCTCCGGTCATAAAAAACCAAAAAACAGAAAGCGAGAGTGCCGCCGTCGTCTGTGAAAATCCTTTCTCTTGAGTAAGATAAATACCGCTCCAGTTTCCTAAAGTTCCTTCCACCATGCCATAGAAGAAAAGGGCTGCGAGAAAAAGTGCGGCGGGAAGCGGCAGCTTGCCCGCACCTTTTTGAGGAAGCGAGGAATCCCTACCCATCGAAGCCCCGGTTTCCCGGGCGGCGCGCCCGCACCATGAAAGAAGAGTGACTCCCGCAAGAAGGCTTGCATACAGCGCTGGAACATACAGCCAGCGGCCCGACTTTGAGAAAGAGTCAACAGCCAACGGAGAAAGAGCCGCGCCGAGCCCCAGAAGCGCATGAAGTCCGGAAACAACAGAGTCCCGCTGCCTTGGGAAAAGTTCAACACAAAGAAGATTGAGTACCGCGATCAAAAGGCCGAATCCAATCCCCAGAAAAAAATTACTGACAAGCAAAAGCCGAAAAGTCACTTCAGATCCCCCGCCCAAAAACCAGGCCAGCGAAAGAACCCCTAAAAAAAAGGCATGGCTCGCCAAACTTGCAAAAAAAACTTTTTCCTCCCCCAGGAGACGATGAATTCTTTTAAAGGTCATCGTCACAACAAGTATCGAAAAAATCATCGGCAAAAAAACAACGCCGTACTGTCCGTCCGTCATGCCATACGGCGGCATCTTGAAAAGCATGCTGGATGCCGGGAAAAGAAGAATGCAAAGTCCATCAAAAAAGGAGGCCAGATAAAAAATGGAAAGCCTGATTTTTTTATCTGTGAATAGGGCCGGAATTATTTTCATCGCATATGAATATTATTTTTTGACGTCTGGAGGCTGCTAATCGGAGAGCTTTAAAATCGAAGCATCATAATACAGGCTAAACATTCAGCAAAGAGAAAATGAGGGTATACGCTGAGGAATTAGAAGGAAAAGTCGATTCCTGTCCCAAGAATATGTGACTGGCTCCACTCAGTGGCAAGGCGATCGCTTTTCAAAATGTAATAAAGACGGATTTCCACATGGTTCATAAGCGGAGTGGCGGCTCCAAACGTTAACCGGTTCTGGCTGAGTCTGTTCGTAAGCGTATCTGCGAAGATTTCATCAGAAACATAAGGCGTTACCTTGTGTTTTTTGGGGTAAAAAGAAGCTGCCAGCTTAAATTGATTCCGGTACCGCCAGGATGTTCCCGTGTTCCGGTCGCGGTACTCCAGACGTCCGCGGTTGGAAAGTACCCAGCGCTTGTAGGGCAGCTTGAGTGTCAATTCCGGGTAGTACCGGTTTTCCTGGGTGTGCTTACCTTTAGCTGTCTTAGTGTATTCATAGCGGTAGAATGGGCCCATTTCAAGGTACTTGTTCGGCATCCAGAGTACACCGGAACTCACATTCGCAAGGTAAAGCTCGCTCATATTCTCGCGGAGCCACTGCTCGCCTTTAATAGAAACCGCCCAATGATCCACGACTTTGGCTTTCAGCGTAACTTCGTTCCAGTACTGCCAGTCATCGTCGGCGCGAGCGGGCGATGCTGCCAAAGCTAAGAAAACCATTACGGCTGCACTGACAAAAAAGCGCTTCATTCTTCCCTCACTCAAGAATTGCAAAAGTATACGCAAAACCACGAAAAAAAACGTGACCACGGTCACTATTTGAGGACATGCCTGATGGAAAGGGATTATATACGAAGTTAATGGTTTAAAAGAAGGAATTTGGGGGCGGCCTAAACAGGCTCGATTTGGACGCGGTGGCGGACTTCCTTGCCCTGCTTCAGATAAATGACATCTTCGGCGATGTTGCAGGCCAGATCCGCAACGCGCTCAAGATTATGGCTGATCATCAGGAGATTAATTCCAACCTCGACCGCTGAAGACTGGGCTTCCATCAAATCGCTCAGCTGATAATAGAGATTGATGTTGTAATTGTCGACTTCATCATCACGCTTCAGGACACTCTGAGCCAGATCAGCATCTTCTTTGAGAAAAGAATTAAGGGCGTCCCGAAGCATGCGCAGAGCGGCCTGAGCCATTCTCTGAAGATGGTCATCCAATTTCACCTCAGGGTTTTTCAGAATAAAGAGCGTTTTTTCCGCGATGTTAACAGCATGGTCCCCCATCCGCTCAAGATCCGTATTCATCTTAAGAATCATGGTCACAAGCCGGAGATCCACGGCCATAGGCTGCCCCAAGGCAAAAAGGCTGTGGCCCTTATCGTCGATTTCGATTTCAAGCGCATTAATCCGTGACTCACCCTCAATGACTTCATGAGCCAGTTTCTCTTCACGCGTCAAAAGGGCTTCACAGGCCTTGGACACGGCTTCTTCAACAAGGAAGCTCATTTCAATCAGCCTCTGTTTGAGAAGCTTTAATTCCTCGCGAAAGGGATGTTCCATAAAGGGCTCCTCAGCCGAAGCGACCGGTAATGTATTCTTCCGTCTGTTTTTTGGAAGGGCTCATAAAGATCTTTTTCGTTTCATCGATTTCAATCAGCTTCCCCATATAAAAGAATGCTGTCGTATCGCTGACCCGAGCGGCTTGCTGCATGTTATGTGTCACAATGACAATCGTGAATTCCTTCTTGAGCTGGTAAATCAATTCTTCGATTTTGGCGGTCGCAATAGGATCCAGCGCTGAGCACGGTTCATCCATCAGCAGGATCTCAGGACGATTCGCGATGGCGCGGGCAATGCAAAGCCGCTGCATCTGACCACCCGAAAGCCCCAGGGCACTCTCTTCAAGACGGTCTTTGACCTCGTCCCACAAGGCGGCAGATTTCAAACTTGTTTCCACGGCCTCATCGAGCACGGAGCGGTTTTTCACCCCTGCCACACGAAGACTGTAGACGACATTTTCATAAATGGATTTGGGAAACGGATTGGATTTCTGAAAAACCATCCCGATCCTTTTGCGGAGTTCTGTCACTTCCAGAAGCGGATCATAAATGCTTTGATCGTTGATAAAAATATCACCCGTGTGGGAAATCCCGTCCACCAGATCGTTCATGCGGTTGATGTTTCGAAGCAATGTCGATTTTCCGCAGCCGGAAGGTCCAATAATAGCCGTGACCTTGTTTTCAGACATGGTCAGGTTAATGTTAAAGAGCGTCTGCGCGGCGCCATAAAAGAAATTATAATCCTGAACGCGGATGATGGGCTGTTCGGCTTCGGGCTTGTTAACTGTGGCTCGTTTTTCAATTTCAGGCATGGGCGCCATATTACGGGAAGGCGCCGGAGCCCTCAAGGTTTTTTCTTTTTCAATGGTCTGCTCCATCTCGTCCCCTTTCACGGTCAGAACGCTCCCGTGGCATACTTTTTACGAAGTTTCTCGCGTATAAAAATAGCGCCTAGATTCAGAATCACAACCAGAGTGATAAGAAGCAGGGTCGTGGCGAAAACCATGGGTTTAGCGGCTTCGGAATCCGGCGATTGAAAACCTAAATCATAAATATGAAAACCAAGGTGCATAAATTTCCGTTCCAGATGGAAAAAAGGCGCAACACCGTCCAGAGGAAGGCTTGGGGCAAGCTTCACAACTCCGACGAGCATAAGCGGCGCAACCTCACTGGCTCCACGCGCCATGGCCAGAATCAGCCCGGTCAAAATGCCTGGTGCCGAGGCCGGAAGGACAATCCGGTAAATCGTTTCCCATTTCGATGCGCCGCAGGCCAGAGATCCTTCCCGCATCCCGCGGGGAACAGCGGCCAGTGCTTCTTCCGTAGCAACAATAACAACAGGCACGGTTAAAAGCGCCAAGGTCAGCGACGACCAGAGAATCCCGCCGGTTCCAAAAGTCGGCGTCGGCAGCGCCTCCTTAAAAAAGAGCGAATCGATTCCAGCGCCCACAAAATAAACAAAAAAACCAACCCCGAAAACTCCGAAAACAATCGAGGGAACGCCTGCGAGATTATTGACCGCGATTCGCACGCAGCGGACCATAAACCCCTGCTTGGCATACTCGCGCAGATAAATCGCGGCCAGCACGCCAAAGGGTGTCACGGCAACACTCATCATTACGGTCATGACAAAAGTTCCGAAAATTGCAGGGAACACGCCGCCCTCGGTATTGGCTTCCCGCGGCTCCTCGGACAGAAAAACAGCTATTTTGTGAAAGAAAACCCCAATGCGTTCCAGAAAAGAAAGTTGATTAGGGTAATAGAAATCAATGATATTTCCGGCGGGGAGAATCTTCTCCTGATCCGTCAGTGTCCGGTAAATAAGGACGTCCTGAGTCTGCTTCTGTCTGAGAACACCGGCTTCAGCGGCAAGCACTTCATATTTTTTCTGAAGCGCTTCGGTCTTATCATCCAGGCTTTGAATTTCAGGAGATTCAGCATCACCCCCCCGGGACGTCAATGCCCGCTTGTGGAGCCGGATCTTTTCCATCCTCCTGTTAATGGCACCGATTTCCACCTTCTCAATGGCACGTATTTTTTTCCAGCGACCACGGGACTCTTCAACAAGTTCCCGAAGCCGCTCTCTAAACTCCGGATGCGTGGCAGGATAAATTTCACCATTTTTCATTTTAAGCGTTCTCGGTTCCGCCAGCGCATCCCCGTACTCAAGCCTTTCAATGCGTATCAGCTCGCGGGGATAGCTGACGGATTCAACATCCGCAGCATCCACAAACTTATAGCTGTATCCATAAACGTCCTTGTTGCCCACAAAAAGCTGCCATTCCGTATGGTCGTGATCTTCCGGCGCGTCCAGAACCCGGACAGGTTTTTCCTGTTTCATGACTAGAGCTCCAGCCAGAACATCTGCCCCCTCCAAACGGGCTTCGCTCCCCTCTTTAAGCTGGAGAACCATAATTTTGGCAGGCCAAAAAACTTCAAGCCCCTTCACCAAAATCAGGGCAAGCAGGGATACGATCATCATCAGCCCCAGAGACAGTCCCATGCCCGTAAACCAAACAAGCGGCTCCCCGGCCGGCTTGGTTTTTTTTGCAAAGAATGTTTTGGGGGATTCTGCTGCCGTAACCATCATCAAACAGTCCTGTACTTTTCACGGAGGCGTTGGCGGATGATTTCCGCAGCGGTATTCATGATAAATGTCATAAGGAAAAGAACGGTGGCGCCAAAAAACAAGGTCCTGTAAAGAGTGCCCAGATAGGAAGCCTCCGGAAGCTCAACGGCGATGTTGGCCGAAAGAGTACGCATTCCGGAAAAAATATTGAGATCCATGATCGGAGTATTTCCTGTGGCCATAACAACAATCATCGTCTCGCCAATCGCACGGCCGAGACCGATCATAACGGCCGAAAAAATTCCGGGAAAGGCCGTCGGCAGCACAACTCTCAAAGCGGTCTGCCAGCGGCTTGCCCCGAGAGCAAGAGAGCCCGAAACCAGGGTCTTGGGGACATTCGACAAAGCATCTTCGGCAATGGTGAAAATAATCGGAATCACAGCAAAGCCCATCATGAATCCAACCACAAGCGAATTGCGCTGCTCAAAACGGGCCCCTGTCACAGACGGCCACCAGCGCCGGAAATCCGCTATTTTAGCTCCCGTGTCAGGATCCGTGACGATAAAACAAAGCCTTTCCATCCAGGGTCCGAGCTGCCAGCCTGCAATGATGGTCAATAAAAGCAGCGGGGTCAGAACAAGCCATTCATGACCTGGTTTAATCAGAACACGATAGCGCACAGGAAGAGCGTTCCAAAAGAACCCGGCACCAATCGAAACCACGGGAATAAGCAAGATTACAAGTACGAGAGAAGGAATACGTGTTTCGAGAAGAGGTGCAAGCCAAAGAGCTGAAATAAAACCAAGCACCACTGACGGCAGGGACGCCATAATTTCCATTACAGGCTTGACCATAACCTTAAAGCGAGGGTGCGCAAACTGAGCGGTGTAGATTGCGGCTAAAAGGGCAATCGGGAAAGCAAAAATAATCGCGTAAAGCGTTCCCTTGATGGTTCCAATAATAAGCGGGATCAGAGAAAGTTTGGGCTCGAAGTCATCGCTCGCTCCGGAAGATTGCCATTCATAGCGGGCTTCAGAGTAGCCTTCATAATGAATCTTCCCAAAAAAGGCCTTCCAGGAGGCTTCGGGGTGATCATCGTGCATTTTGTAAGCATGAATTTTGCTCTGATCATCGAGAAAAAAAAGACTGTCATACTTCCGGCCAATAATTCCGTAAACCGGTTTGAATGGAAGACTTTTCTCCCACCGTACCTGCTCCGTGGTTGAATGACGAAGGGACGCCGTGCTTCCGTGACCGATCAAAAAGGTCTTATTCCGAAGGCTGGCATTATAAAAAGTTCCCGCACCCTTAAGACTCGGGAAATTCTTGGTCAATCCGAATTTGCGTTCCGTATCTCCGCCTGCGACAAAAAGGCTGTAAACCTGATTGCTGCCATCGGCTCCAGTAAGGACAACGGAGACGTCTCCGAGAAGATAATCCATGGATGCGACCGCCGGATTACTTGCTCCTTTAAACGGCTCCCAAGCCTGCCGTAAAGTTGCTTTTCCGGCTTTGAAGGCAAGATAAAAAATCTTACCTTCGGCCGTTGAAACAAGCATGCCGTCCGCTTGTGAGTTTACGAGTATTTTTTCAGGTTTTCCTTTAATCATGGGGGTCAGGTCATAAACCTGATCGACCGCAAGCTCGCCCTCCCCCATCAAGGAATTCTCTTGCGTCATGGAAACGGCTGTCAGAGTAGTTCCTTCGGGGCCGTCCTGAATCGCCGCCACCAGCTGCGATTCGCCGGAATGAGCAAAAGCAATTTGAGTCACAGGGCTTCGGTTGCTGCCAATCTCAAGAGGTGTTCCAGGCTCTGCGGTCACCGTTACCGTATTATCTGCCCCCTTGTGGCTTCTGGAATAAGAAATCGGAACCATGAAGAAATATCCGTCTGCGGTCCCATAAATCATTTCTTGCTGATTGAAGTTGTAGCGGTAAGCCGTGACCTGCTTTCCTGTCACTTCCGACGGGTCAAGGCTCTGTGAAATTTTATTATTTTTTGTGTCAAAAAAATGGATCGTTCCGTTTTTTTCCACGGCAAAAGGCAGCTGCCCCCATTCGTCAGCTCCGATCATCTGATATTCCCGGGGTTCAAGAGAGTAGACAGCAGCATCCCTGACTTCAGCACCGCGGAAAAGAGGAAGGGTTTGGGAAAATATAAAAACAAAGATTCCCAGAACAGCAGCGATGATCCCGATGCCGCCCGCTTTAATAAAATAGGTCATAAAATGGTCGAGCCAGAGCGTCAGGGGACGTGTTTTGAAACGCTCGGGAACCGGGCGGATAGCTTTTTGAGTTTTTCTGGATTCTTCGAGGGTATTCGGCATATTTCCTAATTGAACAAAACAGGGCCTGTGCGGAGTATCCGCACAGGCCCAAGATGTTACCTAATTAACCCAGTTTTGCCAATTCTTCTTCGACAATTTTTGCAGGCAGCGGGTAATAACCGTCTTTTATGACAATTTCCTGCCCCTTCTTTGAGAGAATGCTCTTCAGGTATTCCTTGGTAAGCGCATCCAAAGGCTCGTTGGGCTTCTTATTGACATAAATATACAAAAAGCGTCCCAAAGGGTACTTTCCAGAAAGGGTATTGGCATAAGAAGGTTCCTGGCCGTTCAGCTTAACCGCTTTGACCCCGGACGTTGCGTAACCCATGCCGGAATAACCGATCCCGCCAAGGTCGCTGGAAACACCCTGAACCACGGCAGAGGAACCCGGCTGTTCCTTTACAGTCGATTTAAAATCACCTTTTTTCAAGGCCTTTTCCTTAAAAAAACCGTAAGTGCCTGAGGCGCTATTCCGGCCATAAAGAGAAATAGGCTTGTTGGTCCACTCTCCCTTTGCACCAAGAAGACCGCCCCATTTGGTAATTTCTTCAGAACCGCTTTTAAGGGTGCTTGAAAAAACGCCGTCCACCTCTTCAAGCGTCATATTCTTGATAGGATTATCTTTGTGGACAAAAACCGCAAGCGCGTCCACAGCGACCTTAATCTGCGTGGGTTTATAACCATACTTTTTTTCAAAAGCATCCACTTCTTCAGACTTCATCGGCCGGCTCATTGGACCAAGCTGCGAGGTTCCTTCCGTCAACGCGGGCGGAGCCGTGGTAGAGCCCTTGCCTTCGATCTGAATATTGACATTAGGATACGAAGCCTTAAAGGCTTCCGCCCAATAAGCCATCAGGTTGTTGAGCGTATCTGAACCTATGCTGTT
>CAYRBY010000035.1:0-6981 GCA_964422635.1 uncultured bacterium | reverse complement strand
AAGGAACCGGTCCGCGCTGCACGGCTCATGCTTTAAGAGACAGGGAGGCTGTTCTCAAAGTTTCTCAAAGCGCGGGCCGGCTCCAGGGCACGATTCTTTAGATCTTCCAAACCAGGTCAACCTGATAAAGCTGACGGTTGTTGTCACCATTCAAACCACCGCCCGTAATCGCATTGGTGTAAAAGGCGGACGTGTTGAGCTGCAGGTTGTCTGTGATGCCATAACCAAAGCGAAGAACACTGCCACGGCGGTCTGCATGCCCGAAATCGCTGTCACTGAAAATACCAGGCGTTGCATCCGGTTCGATATTGTAGTAACCATAGGTGGCTTCCCACTGGCCTTTTTTCTTGGCCGAACCGATCTGGATCCCTATACCGTAGGTATCATTGGCATCCTCAGGCGTTACACCCGTCGGAGCATGATCACTGACGTTGGTGGCCCAGTCAAAAAAGACACTGCTTTTAGGCAGCGGATTCACCTCAAAACCAATCTCATTGTAAATTTCAATCACATTAAACTGCTTGGCGCAAAGAGAGGATGCTCCGCCATTGGTACAAGTCGGGTTCCCGTTGGCCCCCTGAAAATTACCCGGAGCCGCAAAACCTCCCCAATCATAATAAGAGAAGAGGACTTTGTGCTCAATGGGCTTTTCAAGAGCGGATGTTGAAACCTTAGTAATAAAACCCGTCTGGAAAGCCATAAGAAAGGCATCGTCCCGTTCAGACCCGCTGCCCTCTTCGGTCACCATCTGACCCGCCGTCAACTTGTAGTCCACATCGACATTGTCACCTTTGAAAACCTTGGCCGTAATGCCTTCGTAAACACCTTCCGGCACAACGTCACGGTCCCAAATCATCATTGAGGAGCCTTCCTCAAAGGGGTTTTTGAATTTACCGCCTGTGATTTCAAGCTGCTTGATCACACCCACCTGCGCCCACTTGGGAATGTAGGTGGCATACGCACGGTCAATGCTGATGGCCTTGAAATCAAAGTTGTTGTCCAAGGTCTGGTTCGTGGAATTAATACCGCCGATATCTTCTTGTCCTGCTGAGGTTCCTGTCGGGTCAACCGTCCGGGGACCCGAAGCAAGCCTAAAACCAACCTTCCATTCATCGCTGAGCTTCTTTTCAAAGCCAAAACGGAGCCGGAAGCGGTAGCGATTACGGTCATTGTCGGCGGTTGTCTGTCCTTTAGCTTGATTGTGAGTGCCTTCGTAGCGAAGCCGGAAATCGCCATTGAACTTAAGCCCTTTGAGCCATTCATCCGAGCTGCCGATTTTGCGTTTCAGATTTTCGTCGAAATCTTTTTCGTCGATTTTCATACTGCCAGGCGAAGCAGTGCCGGGCGCAGCCATTTCAAGCTTGTTGATTTTTTCGCCCTGCCATTTGATCGTGTTCGACATTTCATTCATCTTGGATTCCATGTTCTGCACCAGACTCATCAGCTGCGAGTCATCGGCCATAACCTGGGATCCCAAGCTGAAGGTCAGCATTGTCAAAAAGCTGAAAAGCTTCAGTTGAGTTTTTTTCATTTCTTACTTCCTCCTTCATTGACTTCGTGCTGCGCGTTAATTTAACTTTTGATTTTTTTATTTAAATGAGTGCCGTCTCGCGATACTTTCTTCTTCAAGACAGCTGTAATCTATAACCGCCGTTCATGCTTCATATATCCCCTATGTAAAATCTGTGTAAAGCCCTCCAGTCAGTCGAGAGGATCCCATTCGAACCGGTAGCCAAAGTTTTTGGCTGTGATGATCCGGGCCCCTTCCGTCTTGAGTTTTCTCCGAAGCTCTCCGACGTGCTTGTCCACCACCCGAAGTTCCACATCAAGCGACTCATCCTGCCCCCAAACGGCATTCAAAATTGTCTCCCTGGAGAGAACCCGGCCTCCCGAATCCATCAAAAGCTTGAGAACCCCGTATTCTTTAAACGTAATCTCAACAGCTTTTCCGTCGAGAAGTACCTGATGACGGGCTGTATCCATTTCAATTTTCCCTGCGCGGATAATTCTGTCTTCGGGACGGGCCTCGTACTTCCGCAGCGCAGCCTTGATGCGCGCCTGCAGCTGGCGGACGCTGAAAGGTTTTGTGACATAATCATCCGCGCCCATTTCAAGACCAAGAACAACATCCGCGTCTTCGCCTTTGGCCGTCAGCATGATGATGGGAATTGTCCGGGTCTTGTAATTGTGCCGAAGAAGCCGGCAGACCTCGAGCCCCTCCATTCCAGGAAGCATCAGATCAAGAAGAATTAAGGAAGGCTTCTCGCGAAGAGCAAAATCAACGCCCTGTTTTCCATCGTTCACAGAAAAAACACGGTACCCCTGGCGCTCAAGGTTGTACCTGACAAGCTCCACGATGTTCTTTTCATCTTCAATCATCAAAATTGACGGCTGGGACATTCCCGCTCCAGGGTGGAAAGCTGGGAGAAACTGTAGTGAGTGAAGGTCAGGAATGAATGATGAGGATGTAAAAATCAGGTAAGGTTTTCGGAGGGATTTGGCAGAACGAAGAAACTCTAAAGCTTTATAGGCCCCTGGTTATTTACACGGCTCCAATTTTTCGGTTTTTACCGACTTGTTCCTGAATCCAGGAATAAGTCAGACGAAGGCCCGTTTCAAGATCGATTTGCGGACTCCAACCGGTCATGCTTTTGAGAAGTGCATTGTCGGAATTCCGCCCCCTGACGCCCTGAGGCCCGGGCACGTAGACTTTGCGCAGGGCAGCACCGGCAGCTTTCATGACGAGATCCGCCATGGCATTAATCGACACCAGCTCTTCGCGGCCCAGATTGACAGCGCCATCAAAATCTTTGGCCATCAGAAGGTGAATACCCTTGATACAGTCTTCCACAAAACAAAAAGACCGGGTCTGAAGGCCATCGCCCCAAATTTCGATAAAATCCTTTCCCTCCTCCAGGGCTTCGGCAACTTTTCTGCAAATCGCGGCAGGAGCTTTCTCCCGGCCTCCCTCCCAGGTTCCAAGCGGCCCGTAAATGTTATGAAAACGAACCACACGCGTCTTCATATGGAATTGCTCGCGGTAATAATGACAGAGCCTTTCTCCGTAGAGTTTTGCCCACCCATAGCCTTCCTGCGGGTTTGCGGGATAGGCGAGCTCTTCGGACAAACCGACAGCTTCTTGACTTGTCTGGAGATGTTCGGGGTAAACGCAAGCCGAAGAGGCATAGAGAAAGTTTTTTACGCCTGCCTGGCGTGCAGCCTCAAGGGTATTAAGATCTATCAGCGTGTTGTTCCGCATTAAAACGGCTTGATGGACTGCGAGGTAGCCCATGCCGCCCATGTCTGCGGCCAGCGCATAAACTTCATCAACCCCCTGGAAAAGGGTTTGCCATTCTGCGCAATCCTGACGCAGATCCTGCCTGCAAAAAAAATCCGCACGGGTCTTTTCAAATTCGGGTTCTTTTTGATCAATGCCGATGACGTAA
Organism: uncultured bacterium; assembly: GCA_964422635.1. Lineage (GTDB taxonomy): Bacteria > Omnitrophota > Omnitrophia > Omnitrophales > Aquincolibacteriaceae > ZLKRG04. Next base: position 3,535 of record CAYRBY010000035.1, on the reverse strand, counting down.
TGCCCCTCGGCTTTAAGAGAGGAAACCAAGTGATGGCCAATAAAGCCGCCGGCGCCCGTCACAAGAGTTTTTTTCATTTTTAAAACCGCCTTTTTTAAACCGCCGCTTTTTTCAAAGCGTAGTCTACTGCATTTCCTGCTTTTTTCACGCTGAAACTCAGCTTTCGGAGGGGCTTTTGGGGAGGTTTTTTTTCGCGGGATTAATATTCTTGACGATTTCTGCAAAGGCAGGTTAACTTAATCTTCAACCCTGTCCAAACGGGCCTTTTCCCCATTGATGCATTCTGGAGTTCGCGTGAAGATTCGTTATTTTATTGAGAATGCGCTGGTTCGCCTTACAGTCATGGCTTTATCGCCGCTGCCTTTTGCCGCAATTTCCTGGATCGCTAGACGGTTTGGGGATCTTGCGTATCTGATTATGTCCAAGCGGCGGACTGTTGCCCTTGGCAATCTTGAACGGGCCTTTGGAAATTCGCTCTCACCGGAAAGAAAAGAACATTTGGCGCGCAAGGCTTTCCAGCACACCGCCCTTTCAATTGTCGAATTGTATTTTGTGAGGAAGCTGGCGCGCGAAGCACACAAGCGCTTCACTTTTCACGGCTTTGAGTACCACGAAGAAGCCTTTGCCAAAGGCCGGGGCGTAATCCTTGTGATTTCTCATTTGGGATCCTGGGAATACCTTTCGTTTCTACCCTACCTGAAAGGCACCCCTTCCTGCGTTGTGGTCAAATCCATTAAAAACCCCTTGCTCGACCGTCAGATTGATTCTCTCCGCAGAGTCATGAAAGTAGACCCTGTTGCAAAGAAAAGCTCTTCGAAAAAAATTCTCACCGAACTCAAAGCCAACCATCTGGCCGCCATCCTGATAGACCAATGGGCAGGACCTGAGGGTTTATGGACGACCTTTTTCGGCCACCCCACCTCGACGACCTCCATTCCTGCAAGACTTGCAAAAAAAACAGGGGCCGTGCTTCTTCCGGCGGCCTGCATCAGAACTGGGGACTGGAAATATGAGATCCGTTTTGAAAAGCCTGTTGATGTTGCACCCGGAGACGCGTGGGAAAGAGAAACCACCGAGGCGTTAAACCGTTTGCTGGAAGAGGCGATCCTCCGAACGCCTGATCAGTGGACCTGGGGACACAAACGCTGGAAACCCCGCCCCGCCTCTCTTCGTGAGGCTTAGGAAGGTTCTTGTTCTGCAGGAGGCTGGTAATCCGGATAAAGTCTCTTGATACAGGTCTGGCAAAGCCCGTGGCTGAATTCCGCTTCAGAATGCTGCTCGACGTATGTTTCGATTTCCTGCCAATACCCTTCGTCATTGCGGATTTTTTTGCACCCTGCACAAATTGGAAGAAATCCCTGCAGGACCTTAATCTGCCGCATGGCTTTCTCAAGATCGTCATTCCTTTTTTTTAGTTCCGCCGTCCGGGCGTCGACTTCTTTTTTCAAATAGGCTTCTGTATTCTCAAGTGAAAGCGTCAAAAGACCGGCCGCACACGAAAACAGAGTCCCCATCAAAAGCAGGAGATTGCTGATAAGCGTGCGGTCCATGGCATCGCCCTGCCGGAGGTAATGATCCCAGAGCAGAAACGTAAACAAGAGGCAGACAAGAAATATAATGAGGGAAAAGTGAAGGCTCTTTTCCCGGGATGTCTGAAGAAACAGAGGATTCATAAAAACCTTTCCTGCTTTTAGCAGTTGCTATTTCTTTTCGGCCTTAAGGGCAATTTTCCGAAGCATTCCGCTAAAAATATAGGCATGCAGCGGAAAAACACCAAACCAGTATAAAATCCCCAGAAGCCCCCGTGGTTTAAAAGAAGCTGTCTGTGTCAAAACAGTTCCCCGGCCTTCCGGTGACAGCCTGAATTCAAGAACCGCGTAACCAGGAAGCTTCATTTCTGCCGCAAGCAAAAGCCGGACCTCCGGGTCCACGGCGGCAACCCTCCAAAAATCGAGAGCATCACCCGCAGCCAGATGGTCTTCATCGCGCCGTCCCCGGCGAAGCCCCATCCCGCCCAGGAGACGATCAATACCCCCTCTGATTTTCCAAAGCCAGTCAGCATGGTACCAGCCTTTCCGTCCCCCGATTCTTCGGATAACAGGCCACACTTCGGAAGGAGGGGCCTTCACAAGAATCTTCCTCTGATCTCGGAAGATAGTTCCCCCGGCCCAGGAAGGATCCCCTTCCTGGCTCCAAAAGGCGGGTGGAATTTCTCCCGCGTCTGTCCAGCTGCTTTCAGAAAGAGGCGATTTCATTTCTTCAAGTGCTTGTCTGATCGCCTCACGGCAGCTTAAAAGTTTTTGAGGAATAATACTCTGGATACGCGTCTCCCGGCACACCACTGCATTTTTGAGGCCTTCGGTGAGAGGTTTTGCAATCGATGCCGGGACGGGCGTTACAAGATGAATCCAATAAGAACTAAGCCTTGGTGTCAGCACAGGAACCGGGAAGACCAGACGTTTTGGAAGCCCTGCTTCCTCAGCATAAGTACGCATCAGTTCCAGGTACGTCAAAACGTCAGATCCGCCAATGTCGAATGTTTGCCCCGCTGTCTCCGGATGTTTTAAACACTCCGCAAGATAGGTCAACACATTCTGAATTGCAATGGGTTGACTAAGCGTCTGAACCCATCGAGGCGTCACCATCACCGGAAGCCTGTCGACAAGATATCGGAGGATTTCAAAGGAGGCACTGCCGGAGCCAATGATCATGGCCGCCCGGAATACAGTCACAGGCACATTTCCTGTCTGAAGAATCCGGGCCACCTCTGTCCTCGACTTGAGGTGCGGGCTCAGATCTGGATGGTCTTCGCCTAATCCTCCAAGATAGATAATTCGTTTGAGCGCATTCGCTTTTTCGGACGCCTTGACAAAAATTTCAGCGGCCCGGCGGTCCGTCTCAGAAAAACTTTTGTTGCCGGGGTGCATGGAGTGGACCAGATAATAGCAAGCAGCGCAATCCTTGAGAGCGCGTTCCACGGATTCTGCGTCCAAAACATCCATGACTTGAAGCTCAAGAGAGGGATGCTTTGCCCATGATCGGCCTCTTAATTTGTCCAAGGATCTCCCGGCTGCCCGGACGCGGACGCCCCGTTCCAGCAGACGCGCCACAAGCCGCGACCCCACATACCCCGTGGCACCGGTCACAAGAACAGGCGGCAGATTCCCGACGCTCATGAGGGAAGGCCGGAGAAACGGGAGGCTTCGAAAATAGAGCGGAGGGCCGGCTCAAGATCGGGATAGCGGAACGAGTAACCCCATGACCGCATTTTTTGAGGAATAGCCCGCTGCCCAGTCAAAAGCATTTCAGACATCTCACCCAGCAGCAATTTTAAAACAAAGGCTGGCACAGGAAGCCAGGAAGGCCGGCATATGACTTTCCCCAGAGTTTTTGCAAAGGCAGAAAGAGTCACGGGCTCGGGGGCACAGGCATTAAAAGGACCGGCTACACGGGGATCCCAAAGAGCGTAATTTAACATCCCGATAACATCATCCCGGTGCACCCATGGGAACCATTGACAGCCTGCCCCCAAGGG
>CAYRBY010000034.1:0-20519 GCA_964422635.1 uncultured bacterium | reverse complement strand
CGTCCGAACAGCCAGAACATTACGCCGATCCAGCAGCTTTACAAACAATACCTGGATCTTCTGGTTTCTTCGAGTCTGTACTTGTCACGCGGCGCCCGCGACGATGTGGCTTTCTCCAGCGCATTCTCACTTATGGAAGGCGAAATGCGTGCCTTGACAGGCGTTCTCAGTCTCGGCCCTGGCGCCAACCTGGATTCGATCAAACCGGAAGGAGATGGCAATTTTATTAATTTTGATAACCCAGACACGAATACTGCGGACACAGGCGGCAGCACCTGGATCCATGTTCCTGGCATCGATAATCTTGGAAAATCTTTCTTTGGTGATCTCAACCTCTCAGGGGACAAGGACAATAGCGGAACCATTGATGCTATCATTCGCGATAAGCTCGGCGATGGTAAGACTCTTCTCAGAGGCGCTGAAGCCCCCGAAGTGGAAGATGACGACATTCAGATCAAGATCAACTGGACAGGGTACCGTGTCTGTTCTATCGGGGGCGGCGTTTGCAGCGGCCAGACACGAGCAGACGGAACGGTTATCACCGGGGATGATGTCAAAGCCCAGTTTGATGAACAGAACAGGGTGGATCTGGTAGACCGTTATTTCATTGAAGAGATCCAATGGAAAGATGCCGAAGGGAAGATCCGTCGTAACATTTATCTCAACCAAAATGATCTGGCAAAGAAATTTTCAGAACTCATCACCAATCAGCCTGACCGTCAAAAGTTCGACAATCTCAAGGCGCTTTATGACCGTGTTCGGAGTTTCATTGCTTCTGCCAGTACACAAGGAAGAAAAGAGATTATTGAAGCCCTTCAGAAAGGTGAGGCGAGTCCCGCCTTACTGAAGGAAATGTTTACTGAGCTGAAAATCACGGGTGCGGACTGGGCAGTTATACAAGGAAAAGGGATTGCGGGTATAGAAAGAGCGCTCAATGATGAAGCTGCCAAACTGAATGGCATTATTGCCAAAAATCCGGAAATGATGAATGCTTATTATCCGGTATTTTATCTCGAAAAAGGCAAGCCCGTTGAAATTGAATTCATGATTCCCAAGCGCAGTGTCCAGCCAGATCTTAGTAATACTTCCGGCCAGAATCCGACGAATTTCACACAGGCGGATATTGCAAAGGCCGGCACGCAAGATATCGAATTTCTCCTGCGAACCAAATACATTGAACCTATCCGCAAAAAGTATTCCTTTAACATTGATATTGATCCGCTGCCCGGAGGAAAGCCGGAGGACATACAGAGAGACATCAAATTGAGTAAAGTGGGCGGCCTGCTTGACCAGATTGACGCCATGATTAATGGAAAAGCCTTTGAGCAGGAAAAGAATATCATCGTTGATGACAAGGATCCGACCAAGTACATGATGGATACGGGTAAAGTTGTCAACCTGGGCTTTGTTAATTACCGTGACAGTCTTGGCAAGGAGATTGCAGACCTCCTTGAAAAGTATCGCAAGAAGTTTGGCATTAACGATCCGTCGGACTCCGTCAATACGGATCCTCTTTTCAACTCTTCCGATCCCAAAAATGCAGCCTTCTGCGGTACGACGCAGAGCTCGTGTTTGCAGGTAGACAGCACGGCAAGCACCGATTACAAGAAGGCCCTTGAAGACCTCACGCAGAAGAAGGATCGTTTCTTCACTGCTACGGAACTGGAAGCCAAAGCGCAGCAGCAAGTCGACGTGGTGAGCGTAGCTTTCGAAGAGGCCAAACGGAAGTACGAAGAAGCACTGGATCTCCGCAACCAGGCGCTTACAAGCTTCGCGGCTTCTGCAGCCCTTCAATATGAAGATTCGGCCAAGGAAATCTTGCGCAAGGACTGGGAAAAGAAAGAAATCAAGGCTCGTGAGCTCGAGGCCCTTGTTGAAGAGCTGCGCAATCAGCCGAACGCTCCTGATCTTGGCACTGCGATAGCCAACGCCACGGCTGCAAGAAACGCCGCGAACGCCGCCCACAATGTTTTTGAAGACTATGTTCGCGAGCGTTTACAGAAGGCGGATGCTTTTGAAGACAATGTTCTTGACCGAGCGCAGAGGGATTTCGAGAGTGCGCGCGACCTTTACGCGGATATTCAAAAAGAATATATGGAGGCCCGCGGCCAGATTGAAAAGATGCGCGCTACAGCGGCCGACACCCGAATCAAGAAAACCGAATACCGTTCAGGGTTTGAACTGGCACAGTACATGATTGCAACCCGCAAGGAAGAAGAGCGAACCTACAAGTGGGCGCGCCGCCTCGCGGACCGTGCTTCTTCTTTTGCGCTGGATACTGTGTCTGCCCGCGTCAATCTGGTGCAGAGTGATTTTGACAGGATTCAGCGCGCCCTTGAAACCGTGACCCGGCAGATTGAAGATCAGACCAAGAACAAAGGTATCGAAACCCCCAGTCAGAAAATGGCACAGGCTGAAGTCAACCGCGCCGAAATTCGTGCGGACCAGATTAAAGAAGAACTGACAACCACTTACGACCAATTCCTTTATTGGCTCGGCGGAGCAAGCCAGTTTAAGACTTCCAAAAGCTTTGGGCCGTGCCTGGGGCCGGTATGTACGAAGCAAAACTGGTCATTCATGATTCAGATTCCGGGAGTCTATGAATCCTGGCGTGATGATGCTGGAAACTTTGTGACGCCTCCGGCGACAAATGCTTTTGGGCGTCACCCTGTGGATCAGAACGGTGACGGGAAATACGATTCGCTCCTTCAAATAGAAGTTTTTTACGAGCCAGAACTCGGTGTGTTCTGCTTTGAAGCCAAATGCGGTGTCGGCCTGAAGGGACAGCTCATGACGGACGGAGCAAAAATCGACTTCGAAGGAGACACTTATGAAGTTTCGTTCTCGGGATCTTTTGAGCAGGGCGGTGTGCTCACGCTGACGGCTCCGAAGAAAGACCAGAAGGCCGGAGTATTTGACGTGGAGGATGTGACCAAGGACGATTACTTCAGTCTTCTGACTCGCAAGATAGGCCTCGTCCGCGACATTGGTCTACAGATTGACGAGACCAAGAACCGTGATTTGGAACTGACTTACGAATATACGAAACTTCTGACGTTGGAAGACCGTTATAAGGAAGCCTTGAATGACCCGAACCTGGGCGCTGCGGCTGACCGCAAGAATCACCCTGAAACCATCCGCCGCTATGAACAGTGGCGTACCCAGCGCGATCTTGTGTCTCGTTTGACGATTGAGCGTTTTGGCGTCATTGAAGTCAAATGGGACATCACGGACCGCGCAGCCCCCAAGATCCAGTATGCCAATTTTTACACGGCTCCGGCGAACAGCGATCTGCCCTGGAACATCGATACCGGCATTCCGAGTATTGTGGCGGGAGGAGTTTCCGGTTATGCGGACATTGACGCTCGTATCGCGGCGACGAATATCACCTGTGACTCCGACCAGTGGAAAGGCCAGTGTGCGAGTGCAACCAATATCGTGAAGAGCGTTGAGTACAAACTCATCCAGTCCTTCAACAAGTTGAAGACGATAGATGATCCTGCAACAGCCGCCTTGGACGGACTTCTCAAAAATGCCCAAGACAAATTTACAAGTGCTCTTTCCACGGCCGGCGGTTTCCTCGGTGATCCCGCTGCTGACAGCGCGCGCGCCAAATACCTCAGAGAATTGAAAGGGACGGTGGATGCTGAAACGATTGTGGTGAACAGTGATACATGGAGAGATGTGACCCGCGTTACGAATACAGACTGGGCCATGATGAATGCCAAACTCATGGGTGCCACCGGCCCCTTTGCTTATGTTCCGGGCGGCTCCTCGGGTCTCTTCACTGCCGAACAAGGTCCTCATGGTCCGTACGATTTCGCTGACAAGGGCGACCGTCTGATGAGCATCTGCCCGCAATTTTCAGCCGAGGAATCGGAAGACTGCTGGATGCGGGATGAGTCAGGGAATCTGCTTCGTGATAACGAAGGCAATTTGAAGAAGCTTCCCCATGAAGGAACGACTCCTGGCTATACAGAGTCGAGCCAGGCGGAACGTGAACGCTTCTGGTATATCTATTATCAGAGAGAAGCGGATATGAAGGACGTGGATCTGCGTGTTCAATTCCTGAAGCAGACGATCGCGGCCCTGGACAGCCAAATTAACGAAATGACCGTAGCCAAACTGACCCTGGAACAGGAAGTTCAGGGAATCACGAGCTCCAAACAGAAGATCACGGGCGCGAACCTTACGCCTGGCCAGGCGATTAACTTCTATTTTGATCCCAAGTCTTATCCGATGACTTTGCCGGACGGAACCGTTGTGAATCCTTTTGCCGGCGCTGTGGACGGCCAGATCCCGCCGTACTTCTATGATCCCGCGAATGCGGATAAATACATTGCGGCAGAAACCAATGCTCGCGCCAAGATGCTCATGAGCATGCTCAAGCCGGGTGACGGATTGATCACCAAGGCCCTGAAGGAGCTTCTTGACCGGCGCAAGGAGTATGAACAAATGTATTCACAGCTGTATCTGGGATGGGACCAGCAGCTTCAGGATCCGACGCTGGTCCAGCCCGGAGCGCCGCAGGGTGAGGCTCTTCAGAAGACCTGGCAAGACAAACAGGCCGCTTGGGCCGCGAAGTATGCTGTGGCCAAGACTTTCGATGATGCCAAGAGCGTCGAAGCTGAGGTCAAGAGCCGTGACCGGGATGCTGCCCGCGAAGATGCCCGGGCGATGCAGTTTATGCGTCAGGAAGACCGGGATGAGTCTGAGCTCATGGAACTTGAAGCATCCCAAAACGCTCAAGAGTCCCGGCTGGCACAAGTGAGGCTTGAAATAGAAAACGATATCCTGAATGGCCTGCAGAAGGACGTCGAACAGTACCGGGCGCTGCAGAAAAACCTTGAAGTCGTTCGCGACAGTATTACAGACGAACTGAAGATGATTGACCTTCAGCTTCTTGTGTACCGTGACCGCTATGCGGAAATTCTCAACGAATACAACCCCAACTATGAATTTACAAATCCCGTCGGAGCGACGAAACCGGCTGTGGATCAGGACTTGAGAAATGACCTGATGAAGCGCATTGGTTTTGACCCGTTTGAAACCGATGCTACAGCAGGCGGGGGGTACGCCAAGGCCCGTAAAGATCTGATGACACAGTTCTGCGGCTCTCCTGATGGAGCGGGATGCCCGGCTTTTGCTTCGCTGGCAGCCGGTTCGGCCCTGAAGGCCATCTACACCAAGCTGGAGGCCCTTCGGACCAATCCTGCGGACTATGATAAGTTCCTCAAAGCCAAGCAGAACCTGGATGCATTCCTGAAGTTCATCAAGGATGATTCTGGTGTTGCTCCCCTGAATGTCCAGAACGTGGCAAGCACGGACAAAGAATTGGCCGGCCGCAAGATCGACTGGACCACGGGCGGTAAATGGGACTTCCCGGCCGAGGCCAAATACGAACTCGCGAAATTCCTTGTCGATTATCAGGACTACTACATGCAGAAGCTGATTGATGCCGGTAAACAGGGAACAGCCGAATATGCCCAGGCTGAGCTTCAGCGCTCTTCACTCGTTTTCGACCGCGCCAGCGCCAAAACAGGGCTTGATAATTTGACCGTTCAGCTCGAACAGCTGCGCTCTGAAATGGCCTCCTTTAAGCAGGAACTGCTGAACCTGCACAACCCCAGTTTCTCGATCAAGGACAGCTATGCCACTATTGAAACCGTGAAGCGCGGCAAGATCGATGAACTTGAGTATCAGAAGCTCCGTCTGGCAAGCAGCAAGGACGCGAGCATTACCGTTCCCGCAGGCCAGGACATGACGGTACTGAAACGCCGATGGGTCATGAATCTCCTCGACCAGATGCAGAAGCGCATCAAGGTCCTTGATGACTCCAGTAAATATGCTTTTGATCCGGCAGCAGCGTCCAGCCTTCTCAAAGGCCTTAGCATGGAGCCTCCCGTGTCTCTGGTTCTTACCGGCACGGGTAAGATCCAGCGGCAGCGTTTTATTATAGAAGCCGACGAAACCCAGGATGTGGCGGGCGTCGGCGGCACGGTGACTTCAAGGCTGATCGGTGTCCGCCGGGCGGCTGCGGACGCGAAAGACGATGCCGAAAATATGGATTTTTCGGCCCGCATTCTTGATGGGCGCATCTTCAAGGACAATGCCGCGAAGTATTTTTACGTTGAAGCCGGGAGAGTCCGCCGCTTCTACAACCGTGCGGCCCGTGAGAGCGACAGGATCCAGTCGCTTGGAAACGAAATCGACCGGCATACCAGTAAACTTGTTTCTGCCGCGAGCAAGGCGAGCGCCTTGCAGATGGTGGCTTCTACAGGACTGCGGCAGGCTTTCGCTTTCCGTAATGTCGGCGGTGTCAATGCGGAAACGCTGCGCAGGCAGTTCAATAACCTGAGCACGGCGGAACTCAATATCGAATACCTCTTTGACCGTTCGAAAGGATTCAGCGATGCAGCAAATGCCCTGGCGGGGATTTTAGCGGATCCGACGATTGTCACCAATTCCATGATTGCGAAAGTGATTGCGGATTTGATCCGCTTTGCCGGTCTTCAGACCTCACAGGCGGGTATTTTCCTTCAGAATCTGATTCACTTGGAAGGCTCGATCAATCTCTCCGGCTCTTTGCTGGATGCAATCAATATCCGCTTTGACCCGAACTTCCTTAACTTTGTGGACATGCAGAACAAGTATTTTGCGGCTGTCGAAGACACCTCGAAGTCGGAGCAGGCTTATAAGGATGCCCGTGAGAAGCTGATCAGCCATCTGCGTGAGCTGCTCCTGCGCCAGCAGGACCTGGATCTTCTGCGCAAACAGTATGAAGCCCAGTACCAGCAGGCTGTATCTGATCAGAACACCATCCAAGCCGAATACGACATAATCTTTGCACTACGCGCCAACATCAATGCCGATATTGCTGCGGCAGCTGCCGCGATCCCTGCATTGGAGGCGGCAGTGCGCGGGCGTGAAACGGCTTATGAAATGGCGCTTGGAAATTTCCAGATCGCCCGCCGTCAGTTTGAGCTCACACCCAATGCGGCCAATGCGACTGCTATTGGCGTCGCGTTCACGGCCTTAACCGCGGCTTCCACCGCACTTGAAACGTCCCGCCGCAATCTTCTAAGAGGAGAATCGACCCTGCGCGAGCTGCGGGCCAAACTTAATTTCCAGGTGGATGAAAACACCTTGATGGATGCAAAAGCCAAGCTTGATCAGGCCAAAGCCACGGTTGCAAGGGCCCGCGAAATCTACGATTCCACGACGGCCGATTATGAACGCGCCAAGGAACTTGCCCGGGGCGCAGATGCCATTATCGCCCAGTATAAAATTGAAACCGCAGGCCCTGTTTTCCCGCAGACTGAGCAGGATCTGCGCGACATCCTCGACAATCTTCTCGATGATGAATACTTTGATGCCGACCGTACCTTTGTTGGAAGAACGGAAGCTGGCCGGCCGATCTTTGGCAAGACTGAACGCGCGGTTCTGCGGGAAGCGTTCCTGGAACTCAAGACCCAGATGACGAAGCTGAAGGCGAAGGAAGACAATCTCAAAAAGCTCTATGACTCCCAGAAAGGCTGGACCACGAACAACCCGACGAACCTGGCGCCCATGGGTGTAATCGCACATTTAAGCGATATGGCTTCGGATCTCGTGATGTTCTATCAGGGTCTTGAAAAAGTTAACTATCTTGATAAAGACGCCCAGAGAAACGGTGCCATGGTGGCGGAATTGACAGCGGCTATCAAGAAATTGCCTGCTGGAGAAGGCGACCTCAAGCGTTTCTATCAGCAGTCACTTGAAACCGTTTGGCACCGTCTTGAATCCGATGAACGTCAGATCAAAACCTATGTGAACCCTTATCCTTCTGGAGCCGCACCTGCAGGGCCTGCCATGAACAAGTGGCTGGCGGACGGAGGTCCTGGAACCCTTCAGCTGATTATGGACCGCGTGACGCGTGTGGCTGCCGGAACCCCGCAAGGGACGCTGCCTTGGGAATTTGATAAAGACCCGACAGGGAAGTCCCTGATCACCGTGATCCGCGATCAGAACAACTCCCTTTATCAGAGAATATCCAAGTCTCAGAACTATGACCGCATGGCCAAGGAGCCGATCGAAGACAACATGAAGATTGTCGACCAGGCGGCTTTGCGCGCGACTTCGATTTATGAACGGCTCAAGAATCTTTTCCATGTGGGCCAGATGCGCGAAATCATCTCAGGAATGGATGTTCTTGAAAAGAATGCTGCCCAGCAGGTTGAGCTGGCCATGACATCGCCTTTGTCGGCGCTGACGGGCTTTACGGTTGTGGTGGATGATTACGCTGTGGCCGAGGGCTTGTATGAATGGGCTCAAAACAAGCTTTCTGTTCTCAATAGCCAGAATCCCTTTGAAATGGCCAAGAAGGTCATTGCCGAAATCACGGACAGCCAGCGGAATTACGCGATTCAGCGGGCGGGGGCGGCTAAGGACAAGCTCGAAGCGGATCATGCCAAGATCATCAATGACTTGCTCCCGAACACGACGGATGAACGCCAAAAGCAGCTCTTGCGTAGTCTGGCCGCCCAGATTTATGAGAAAATTCAGCGGATGAACGACATCATTGAGTTCTTTGAAATGTTCACAAACCAGAGCCTCGGGGGATGGCTCTACACCGCTTACTACAACTATTCGAAAATACGTGAAAAGACCCGGACTATCACCGATCTTCGCACCGAACTTACGGCGTCTTCAGCCTCGAATGAGATCTCGGGTGATCGTTACATAGCGACCCGGGCCAGCGCTATTCAGGATCAGCTCATTGCGCTTCAGGACAAGTTTAACGAAGCCAAAATGAAGTACGACCAGGCTCTTTCGCAGAACGAAACCATCAAGACTCCGGTTATGGATGCGATGGGTGTTGCGGTTAAGAACGTCATGAGACGGATTGGAGCTCAGGGGAATTTCACGCAGTATTTCATTCAGCAAGCCGATCAGTTCGGGGACAAGATCCCCGGCGTGCTGGCTTACAGCGACACGTATAAGCTTGTGGCTACGGACGGCACCTGGGCGCCGCAGCTTTCCACGCAAACGGATTATCTGAACACGAACAATGGCCCGCAGGTAGGCCGTATTGTCCGGTACGACTCCAAGGGGGATATTGTTGACGCTTCCTATTACTGGTATCACCCGACCACGAAGTCTCTTCACCATGTTGATGTTATGGATGCCGGTGGATTCAAGATTACAGGACGCATCTATTATCAGGACCCTTCGAATCCGGCTGCGGAAATTCCGGCGCCCAGAGAAGTCCGAATTGATAAATTCGCGACCCCTGTGGAAGCAAAACCCTATAACTGGGCGAACCCGGAAATCCCGGGTGGTACCGCAATTGCGAATACAACCTACAATTACTATGACTTCTCTGGAGCCTTAAAACAGAGTCAAAAATTTGATTTCCAGGAAGTGGATACGTCGATCGGTAAAAAGAAAGTTTCTGTGCTTACGGACACGCGTTATACCGGCACCCTTAATTTTGAGCGCCCCGGACTCGTCCGCACGTATCGCTCGCTGGATTTCCAGGGAACCCCTTCTTCGGCCAAACCTGTCGGGCTTCCCGGGGATCCGGCGCCTATTGTTCCTGATCCGGCTTTCAATGATGAAGGTTCACTGCATATCGAGCAGCGTATGTACAGCGCGTTGCCTCCGAACCGGGCCGACCGATTTGGCCTGAATCCACCTCCGGGCCAGGATCCTTTCTGGGCCTTCTTCAATCCTTTGGATCCTGTCAATGCCGTGTACCCCGACTTTGATGGTGATGAAGCCGGGGGGGATGCTCGTGATCAGGACGTTACGGGCCAGATCGAGTATTTCAGTGACGGCACCATCCAGAAGAGCATCACGGTTCACATGGATGATTTTATGGAAGAAGTCCCGGCCGCTACGATCACGATGAAAAAGCGTGCTCCGGATGCTGTGGGCGCGGTACCTGCCGCAGAGGAATTTGGAGTGGAAAGAGTTGCGTTCTTTTTCTATGACGCCGATGGGGCGCTCCGCAAGCAGGTGACCTTGAGAGGCGGAACCGTTAATTACAAGAATGCTGTTGAGTGGATTGCCGGGTTGGGGGGCGCTTTGAAGTTTGACTTTGAAACGTTCTTCCTTGCGGGTATGAATGTGGAATCCATCACAAACTATGAAGGTGTTAAGGGCTCGGAGCGGGTGCGTCAGATCTGGCAGTACGGTGAACGTTTCACTCAGAATTTTAACGCCGGAAACCTTGCGGGCGACCGCGCTGCGATCGCAGCCATTGCGGGCAACCAAAATACGATTTTCTACAAGGTGGCTGCAGCCCTGGCTGAAAACGTGAACAAGAATTTCACCCTGATGTCGACCACGCAGCAGTTCTATGGAGAAGACGGCCGCCTTGATTACACCATGACCCAGCGTTATCCGGATCATTCGCTCAGGACTGTCCAGACAATCAAAACCGAGTATGACGATTACGGCGGTGTGCCGCGTATCAAGTCAGTAACGGAAGATGACGGAACGATTCATTATTACTCGTATGTCCTGGATTCTGAATCCACGGTCTTCTCAAATCTGGATGATGCCGGTAATCCTAAGCCTTTTCAGTTCACGCTCCCGGGCAACCGCCAAGTTCCTTTTGTCTGCACACCCGCGAGCGCTAATACTTGTGGCTATGTAGAACTTTGTCCCATTACGGGTTGCCCCGGGGGTGCTGCCCCGGACATGGGTACCCTGACCCATAACCAGCGCATTTTGATCAAGGGCCAGTGGTACAAAGTCAGCCTCCAGGTTTCGGGCAATACAGGCATGCTGACTCTTACCGGCGATGACCTTGTGACGGTGACGCGTATTTCCGATGAAAAGGTCCGCGAAAATGGCATCAACAAACAGACCGTGATTGAATCCCGCTATGTGACGGATCAGTTGATCCAGAATCAAGCCAATCCCTTTAGCCAGCAGGATTCGTCCCACACTGCGGTTTATACCGATGAAAACGGTCTCAGGATCAAGGCGATTGACGGCTATGGCAATATCACCCGTTTCTATTATGCGAGAGACCCCAACACCGGTGAAATTATCCGTGACCGGCTGCTCCGTCCGGTAGAAACCTATGTCGTACTGCCCAACGACATCATTCAGATTCTTGGTGCGGAAGGGGAAATCATTGCCACTCTGGACTACAACAAGGAATCGGATAAAGATCTGACCCAAAATATGCAGGTCAACTTCTGGGATTATAAGGCCGAAGTGGCTAGAAATAATGTCCTCATGAGTGTCTTCATGCTGGACCCGGTACGTTTCCATATTCCGATTTTTGCAGGCCGCCAGGGATGGCTTGAAGACACTTCTACGGCCGCGACAACAGGTACGGTTCGCCCTGTAGTGCATTTCTTCGAATATCAGCGCGATCCTGCGACGGGCGATATTCTGCGTGACGCCTACGGCCGCCCCCTGGAAATGAAGGAAGAATATACAGAGCGCGAAATCCCGCCGTACGGAACCAAATTCGGCAGTGCTTTTGTCGACAAGATCAGCACGCTGACTTATAACGCCGGTCAGCTCATCGGCCAGGATACTGAAATGAGAGATCCTGTCGTGGAACTGGCGCTCCTGGCCCAGAGCATTGGCGGCATTCCGGGCGGAGTCATGGCTTCGATGCTTCCAGGGCCGCTTGAAGCGTATACGGATTACAAAAAATTCCGGCATGTGCGTGTACGGCCGGATGGTGTCTTTGAAGTCATTGAAGTGAACCAGAAAACAGAAAATGATTTTAAGCTCGCGTGCGCTGATGTTACGAAGATCTGCGGAGATGCCCTTTACAAGAGCGACCAGACGGTCCGCCTGGTCTTTAACCCGAACACGGGAACATTGGAGAAACTTGCACAGGGGGCAGCCGCACCTTCCAATTTTGCGCCGGTCAGCTTCGGAACGTATGACTTCCAGTCTACACAGCTCAGCGAAACAAGAATCATGGTCAAGCGCCTGCGCCGCAGCCAGACATCCAATCAGTTCCAGCCGGAACTCACACTGTTCTATGACAAGGATGCGGCCGGAAAATGGACGCTCAGCAAGGTTGTCAACGACGCTACAGGCTCGATCACGATCCCCAAAAACGCAGATAGCTACAGCCGTCTTTTGATGTCGGGTTATCCTTACGACGCTGCCGGAAATGATCCAACCGCCACCACGAATACCTATGGCAGCCGCACGCTCTATAACGCACCCGCCAACTGGAACACGGCGCCGGGGACCGATGTGGTAAACGGTCTTCTTCCCTTCACTCAGTATGTCAAACCGCCGACGTCGACCATGGAGAAATACTATTCGGAACAGGCTAACCGCATTACCTATCTCTTAAGCGGCGGACGTAACTACCAAAGTCTTTTGCGCGGCTCTTCTGAGTTTATGCCCACGGGCGCGGATCTCTATTCGCCGGACTATGCTTCCCGTACGAACGTTCCTGGGGGGGACTATAACCTCACGAATTTCACCAGAGACGTTAGCACGGGTGTTGAGCGCAATAAGCTCACGGGTCAGATCTTCGACTGGATGATTCAGAATCCCGACGGCGGCGATCCTCTTCAGCTTCAGCGTCTCCGCTTCACTGCACCCCGCGACAGCGGTCGCCTGCTCTACAACGTGAACGCGGGTAACAACAATGTCTATGATCTGACCAAGATTGAACGCTGGGACCTGGAGCGCAAACCCGTTGCGGGTATTCCGAACCAGGACGCACGTGTTTTTGGAACGCTGACGACTCAGCAGGCAGCGGGTTACGCTCCCCCCCTTGAAGTGACGGATGAAATCATCAACCGTGAAATCGATTGGCTGAAAGAAAATATCAATCGCGCAACGCTCGAAAAAGACGCGAACATTAAGAAAATTATCGACGGTCTGCTCGGCGCCCCTGGAGCTGACAATGGCCTGCGCTGGCTGGAAGAAATCCCGGACCGAGGCGGCTACTTTGGGATCAGCGAGTTTTATTTCACGGAGCAAATGCCTCCAAATGCTTCTTTGGATGATATCGCTAAGGCTTACCAAAAGGTAGCGGCTGCTCGCGGGCAATCCATGGGCGGGATGTCGGGGTTCCTTACGAATCTTTCACAGAATGGAACGGTCCGCACCGGAAATCTTCCGGGCTTTGGAGAACTGAACCGCCGTTCGGGCTATGGCAAGTCGCTCTATGACTATTTCCTGAATATGACCATTCTCAGCGTGGCCACTCTTGGCGCTTTTGGCGCCATGGGGCTTGGCGGGCTTGGGGCCGGAGCCGGCCTTGCCAGCGCGATCTGGGACGCGGCCCTCATTGCGCCTGACGCGAACATCCTTTCTCCGAAATTTGAATCGACGGATCAAACGGTCCGGCAGATCTTCAATCCTGAATATGAAGTCACGGTCAATCCGGACGGCACGGTCACCAAGGAACACCGCTGGACCCTCAAAGTCCTTAAAGGCTGGGCTTCGGCATTGACCGAGTATGTGACCAAGTTTGATGAACCGATCAAGGCCATAGAACCCGGACTCAAGGACGAAAATCTGCAGTCTGGAAACATGGCGACACAATTCCTGGATGACCGCGACCGCGCCAATGAAAGCCTGACGCACACGATCGAAAAGTATGTGGCCGACCGCATGACAGAAATCAAATTCAACGCGGATCACTGCACCACGGATTGCGGCGGCCTCATAACGGATGTTTCGGAAATTGACTTGAACGACTTCCTTGAAAATTACCTTTGGGAAGAGGATCTGACTTACGCCAACGTAACAGGTCCGCAAGCCGGACGCGAGCAAGCCCGGCAAATGCTTGCTGTTTATCCGTTCATGGTTCAGAGTTTTTACAACACGACCTACGGCGGGACTCCTGACTCCGAAGCTCTTGGTTATCTTGATGATGTTGCGAAGTTCCGCGTTTACAGGGTCGATTCGAAGAAAGTAATCCTGGATGTCCCTGTCTCGACAACGTCCGGAAGCGGCGGCTCTTCGGGCTGTACCATGCCCGGAGCTCCGGGATGCCCGGGCTCTGGCGGCACCACGACTCCTCCGCCTGCTGGCGGCACCACGACTCCGGGCGGGACTCTTTCCGGGTCAGGCAGTTCCGGTGCTCCCGAGGTTTCCTGCAACGGCAATCCGAACTGCCGCGTGGTCCGTACCACTCTCTTGGGTGCGAATGACGACGTGACCGATGAATTCAACAAGCTGGACATGAATTCAAAAATGGATTGGCTGACAAGCGGTAAAGTGGTTCTGAAGTTCGAAAGCGGGTGGATGCCGGATTCAATTAAGAAAATGATCGATGAAATTAAATCCTACCAAATCAAGAAAAATAAACAGTATGACAATTTCTTTGAAAAGGTCGGATTTACGACTCAGACGGATACCACGAACGCCAATAAAGTCATGGGGCTTTTGACGAATAACATCGTCACCACCAGCACGGACGGAAATTCACGACTGGACCAGCTGAGCCTCCTGGACGAAGTACAGAACGAATACCGTGCCTTTACGGAAGAGCGCCGCGAAGAAGCCAAAAGGACAGCGACTCAGATGGCGCTTGAAAACCAGCGCCGCAATGCCACCCTCGTCGGCGGAAGCAAAACAGATGTGACGGCCGGCAGCGATCTGGTTGCTTATGAACTCAATGAAGCCCGCAATAAGGATGTCCGTACTTTTGTCCAGAAAGACAACGCGGCTCCTCCGGCTCCAGATGCTCCGGCTTCAGAGTGGGAAGCGTACTGGAAAGATTTCAAATTTACCGAAGGCTGGACCAGCGTGCCTGATGCCTTCCAGTCCATGCTGCTTCCCACCGAAAGCATGATTCTTCCCACGGACGATGAAAAAGAGAATGTGAATTATGCGGTCGGCACCCTGGACCGCTATTCTTTCGAGCTTGAAAAGTTGTTCAAGCAAAGCCTGAAAGCGGTCAATGACCTGACCGAGAACACCCTCCAGGGGCTTGAAGAGCATGCGGCCACAGAGCCTCCTGTTCAGATGGCGGAACTCCAGTTCACCACACCGGATTCCTTTGGCCCCATGGCGCGATTCTTCTCAACTTATATTAAGACCATCTGGGGGAAGGGGCGCACCGATTATGACGGAACCCTGACAGGCGATATGTCCGTCCGCCTTGCGAAAATCGACAGCCTGACCCAGGACATCATCGGATTCATGGAAAAACTTCTGTCCAATCCTCAGAGCGCCATGAACGGCACAGACTCGCCGCTTCTTGAGATTGACGATTACCTTGCCAAAATGCGCGAATTGGATAATTCGCTTCTTCTGTTCCAGGAAACGGGTCTGAAACGCGTCTATGACAGCAACGTGCTTCTAGGGAACCCAAGCGATCCGGCGATCATTGGTCTTGGTGACATTCTCAAGATACAGAGCACAACAACTTACGGTAAGGACCAGGCCACACACGTTCTTGACTACATTTCCTCACAGTATAACCGCTACCTGGATGTGGCCCGGGCGATGCTGACCGGTTATGACCAGCTTCGTAAACAGACAGGACTCAATTCGGCGGCTGAGGAAATCCGTTTTGACCTTGAAACCACTGATTTCGCCTCCAAACTCGACGAAATCCAGAAAATTGATCCCGACCGCGCACTCCGCGTGCTGCAGCTCCGGAACATGGCGCTTGCCATGATCAAATCGAACCAGTCCGGCGCGAATGCCCTGGCGTTTGCGTCTGCGACCCGCTACCTGCTGAACCGCGAAGTCGCCCGCAATCAATTCTACAAATTGGCCAAGGAAGATGGGCAGGCTGTTAAAGACCTGGATCCCGCGTATTACACACGCTATGACGCTGCCACGAACACATGGGTTACTAACGGCGGAGACAAGAAATTCGAAGAAGACGGCGCTTACATGGCCGATTACAAGCAGTACCTGCGTGATGAATTGGCGCCTGTGAAGGCGTATGTATCGCATTATGTGATGGAAGATGTCACAGACCAGGCGGCCCATGACAGCACCATTACTGACGTTGATCAGGAAACCAAGGACCGCGCGAAGCAGGACATGGAGCGTCTGAGTAACCCCGAAAGCCCGTATGCCACGACCGCGATCAAGAATAACGTTCTTGAAGGCAGCAACGTTTTTGAAGACTACGAATCACGTGTCTATAAAGAAACCTACGGCACCAAGATTGGCACGGGCGGCAAAATGCTTGCCGACAAGTTTGACGAGCTGGAGAGAAAAGCCGCGGAATGGCTTAATGCCGCGGCCGAACGCCGTGCTGAAGAGGGCGTTGCCGGAGAAGCCCGCTTCCAACAGTCGATCCGCGCGATCAGGGAATACAAAGACGCTTACCGTGATTACCTGATTCGCTTCATGCGCGGCGATACGTCGGAAGTTTTTGGCAGCCCGTTTGATCTCCCCGTGGCAACACCTGTTGAAGCTTTGGCGCAGGGAGACTTCGGAATTCTTCATAACCTCAGCATGGCTCTTTCCAAAGACGAACACTGGGAAATTACGACCGGTGCCACATTCCATGATGCTATTGGTGTTTACTATCTGAAGGACTCCAAACTCGGTGATGTTGACGGCAACCGCAGCTACATTCTGGATCCGACGCTCGCGAAAGAGACGGATGATCTCAACACCGATTGGGATGAACGCAATGGAATGCCTTACCAGGACGATGCCTACAAGGCCCGCCAAAAGGAAGTCCAGATCCGTGGTGATGAAGCAGAGATGGTGCTCGGGGAAGAACTGACTCGCTTGATCAATAATTACGACGAGTGGTTCGACCAGATGGTTGACGCTTACCGCGGAGGTATGACTTATTTCGAGATTACGCAGAGTGCTGCACCCGTGACTGCCGCAGGTGTTCCTGCCGGCCTTGATGTCCAGGTCACCCGTGAGCTCCGGTATTTTGACATGCTTGGGAAGTTCCACATGGGTCAGGACGTTGCGACCGTAACACAGGCCGTGCCTGAAGATGCGACGTTATTTAATGACTTTAAAAATTATGCGACGGTGACTCTCGCCAATAAGTACGGCATCAAGAAGAACAAGGATTTCTTCGATGCCGTGAACGAGGAGGCGTGGACGATTTATGAAAACTTCCTCTTCGGCGAAGCCGGGACTCCTTCTGAGGGCAAGGGGGTCCTGAACGATTACCGCGACAATGTTCAGTCGCTTTATACGCTGGTCAAGGGCCTCGATAAAAAAGTCTCCAATGTCCGTCAGTTGAAAGACCTCAAACCTGTGGCGACCGCCCTTGGTGAAGAAATTTTCAACCAGGCCTATGATCTGATCCGCAACCTGGGTGCGGAAATGCTTCGTGAGCAGATTGTCATTAACCGCCTGACGATCCTTAAGATAAACGGTCAGAACACGCTCAACAATTCTTACATCGAGAAGGTCCGTAAAATCATTACCTTCCTGCAGGCCTTGACCGCAGGCCAGTATTCCAAGTTCTTCTCGCTGCCCACGGATTGGTGGAAACCTTACTATGCCGGCGATTTTGGGATGAGAAGCGAAAGCGGTCTTGATAATTTCCTGCGTGATGCGGTGGCTGGACCTTTGGGGATCAATTATTCCGGAGGACAAGCGGACCGCGACAGGGTGTATGAAGAAATGGGTTTCCTTGTTCTGGACGGCCTCACGAACCACGCGTTTGAAATGGGATCTACGAACCAGGAAATCGCTCTTTTTGCGACCGTGTCATCGATCTTCGGCGAAAGCGTGGGTCCGATCAAATATTTTGATACGGAAAAAGACTTTAACGAGAAGATGGATTATCTGAAACGCGGCGGTCTGCCCAATGACCCGCGCGGCCGCAAGTTGACCACCCTGGAAGTCCTTACCGAGTGGCTGGACCAGGGCTTTATCACGGAAACGGAGTTTTTCAGCTACACGGATCCGCATTCTGCGACCAAGACCAAGGACGTGAATGTCATTATCGATATGATCAAGTCGTTGTCGATTTTTGGAGAGAACCGGTTCAACAACATTATTGTTGGCTATGAAGACGGACTTCCTATCACAAAGCGGACGTATGGATCCTATGAAAAGAAGATGGAAGAAATCCGCCGTAAGATGACGCTGGCAGGGCGTCAGGTGGGGCCTGACGGCAAGGTTGTTTGGGACGGAGGAACGGTCAATGCTGCTGAACAGGCCCGCCGTAATGAGGCCCTTTCAGATCCAAGAGTCAAGGCAGGCCAGGAAATCCGTGCCGACGGCGAGTTGATCAACGATTACCATGAAAGCGGTAACTTCAATACGGTGTTTACCAATTACGCCAGCTTCCTTGATGGCGTGAATGTCCCGGCCAGTACCACAGGCGGCCTCTACAAGCTGGCCGAAACCCTCTGTAAAGAGGCTCTTGGTACAGACGGCGCCGGACCGGGTGCGACCTGCAAAACCCTGACGAGAATTAATGATACGACCCAGCCCTGGAACACATCTCATTACAATTATGAGGGAGCCTTCAAACAGTTGTTCCTGAACGGCGGCACGGGCGGCAGCACGGCGCCTTTGATCCGGAGCTGGATCAATGATGACGGCCAAACCTGGAATACATCAAATCCAAGTCTCAACGGTATTAATTACAACGCTACCAACAGGCAGCAGTACGGGATTGACGACATCAAGAATAAAAACGGCTACCTCGACATGATGCACGCCTTGATGAGCGGAGAATACTGCCAGACACCGCCGGATGCTTTGGGTGGATGCAGCGGTGCCACCGTGAATGCTGTCGTGAACCGCTTCCTTTACGGCGACAGCGGGGGCGGCGGTCTTGCAGCCTTGAACAATGACAAGGAAATTGCCCTTGAAGAAATCTTGAAATCCACTCGCCTCAAGATCCAGCGCGATTACACGGAAGGCGGCGGTGCTGTAGACATGCTGGCGGAAGATGCGACGCATGTGGCCAATACGGTACAGAAGGCCTATGAAGACGCACTGAAGCGCATTCAGGCGTACTACGAAGGAGGAACCTCTGCGGGCAAAGTGGAAGACGGAAAGATTTTTGATGACTTCCTGCTTCAGGGCCGGAGCAATTTCTCGGATTGGTCTTACAACCTTGTTTTCAACTTCAGCGATTTCGATCCGGCAAAATTTACGGCCAGCTCGAATTACGATTATCTCGCAGTTGAGGCCGACCAGGCCCTGCAGCAGATCGGTCTCTTGTCAGATGCCCGTGACGGCGGTTTCGCTTCACGCGCGCGTGCTTACCAGAGCAAGAACATCTTCCTTTCGGAAACACTCACGGAAATCAATGCCCTTGAAGAACGCATTAAGGAACATGCAACCATTACGGGGGATGGCCGTGTTCTGAACGGCGGCCTTCATTCCAGCGAAGTCGCGGCCGGTCTTAATGAGCAGAAAAAAGCCCGACTCCGCGAGCTTGAACGCCAGGGTGCAATCAGTGCAGACGAAATCGCGAGAATTGAGGGCCTTGTCGCGCTGACGGAAGATGAAGCCAAACTCCTCAGCCTTTTGAACCAGGCCCAGGTGGCGGTCAATATGGTGGACAACCGTGACCGCCTTGTCCGGAAGGTCTTTGATAATGGCGTGGCCGTTCTTGAGCAGGTCTTTGCCAATAAAGAAGGCCAGGGACTTGTCAGTGAAACGACCCGCTCGGTCCGCGAAAACGGTCTCATCGAAGAGCACAGCCGTCAGATCCGTCAAGAGGTCCAGCGCGACATGTACGGCATAGCCCATCTGGTCACCATAACGGAAAGCACCGTGGCCCAGACCAATACGGCTGGTGACCGGGTCGTAACGAGCTACTTTGTCAACACAGTGGGTGAGCCTGCGAAGATCCTGGATTGGGAGCGGAACGTTACGGGTGAACTGGGCACGGACCGGGGAATTTTGTTTACCATCAAGGAAAACGGCAAGATTTTTCAGCGGATTATTCTTTCCACGTCTGATGGTGCCGCCCGGCTCTACGATTCTAGGACCGAGATAGGCCAGAGAGTCATCAGTATGTTGAGCGATGTTAACCGGAAGTTCGCGCGCGTAGGAGTTGTTGATGCTGAAACCGGGAAGACTGTTTACAGCATCATAGACGAGACGCTCCGCTCTATGGGCTTAGGTGCGACGGAATATACGGTTATTCAAGACGCCGACAAGTATGGACTCACAGTGAAAGAAGCCTCGCCTTATACCGGAGTGGACCATTCTGCCTGGGGGCAATTTAAATCAGCTTTGGGCAGCTTCTTTGGTGGTGTTTGGTCTGTGATTAAAGAAATGGGCAGCATTCTTGTGGATGTTATTTCAACGGCTGCCGCGTGGGTCGATGCGCAGCTCACGTCGTGGCTGGGGAACTCGTGGACTGACTTTAAAACGATGGTAAGCGATGGCTGGAACACCGTTGCGGAATGGGTCAGCCCGGTCACAAACTGGATCAGCGAGACAATCACTTGGACAAACGTTCGAAACTTATTCATGGATACCTGGGAAGCAGTGGTCAACTGGTGCACTGACAACCCCGAAATAGCGGCTGTCTTGTTTGCTGTATTCGGTGTTCTTACGCTTGGGGCCGGCATTTGGCTGGCAGCTATTGTCTTTACGGCTGTGGCGGCAACAGCCCTTGG
>CAYRBY010000033.1:19198-20554 GCA_964422635.1 uncultured bacterium | reverse complement strand
TGGATGGACTGGACGCCTTTGGTCTTCGCGTCCGAGACACTGCCGTTATAAAGCTTGATCTGCATTGCGGCCTGATCAGGCAGCGTGATGATTTCTCCGCTCTCTGCAATGATGGTGCGGATAGGCTCCTCATCGGTACCCACCTCATAGGCCACAATGTCGCGCAGCTTATCGCCCACAACCTCTTTGGTGAGAAAAATGACCTGGTCGTTTAACTTTACAAAACGCCCCGGCTCGACAAGAGCCTTGGGATGGCGGACAAGAAGCTGCTTGGTGACTTTGCGCAGTTCAAACCCCGCTGTTGTGGTCACCTGGTCATTAAAAACAAACATCCCTAAACTAAGTGCTAGCCCCGTAATAAAGGCCGGAATCATGATCTGATAAGGATGAATACCGGAAGCTTTGACGGCCCGGATTTCATTGTTGTGAGAAAGATTTCCGAAAACAATCATCACCGCCGTCAAAAGACTCATGGGCGCCGTATAGCTGAACATCTCAGGAAGTGCAAGAATGAGCACATAAAGTGTGTCTAAAAGAGGAATGCCGCGCCCAATAATAAAGTTGGCCGCACGGACCATATATCCCGCCATGAAAATAAAACTCAGTGTGGTCACTGAAATCATGAATGGAAGAAAAAGTTCGCGGAAGATATAACGCTGAATAATTTTCATGTAAGGTTTCCTTTTAACCTGTATTTCTCAAACCGTGCGCAACACCGTTAATCGAAAGGAAAAGAGCTCTCTGAATTTCCGCCAAATCCTTCGCGGGCGCCCCTTTCTCCTGTTTTTCACGAAGCCTGTTGATCAAAATCACCTGCGCATAATTCAACGGATCCAAATAAGGATTACGGCGCAGAATCGACTGCTGGAGGATTTCCGTCTTCTCAAGCACCTCATGCTGCTCCGTAATGGCCATGATAGCTTCGACCGTTGACTCAAACTCCTTCGCTATCCTTTGGAAGATGGTTTCGCCGAGGCCTTTCTGCTTTACAAGATCCGCATAGTGCCGCGCCATATGAAGGTCGGCCTTCTTTGTACTCATCTCAAGGAAATCAACGGTCACCCGGAAAAAAGGCCATTCCCGGTACATCTCACGCAGCTGGGCAATCCCCGCGTGGGAATTCATTTTAATAAAGTCATGAAACGCTGTTCCAAAACCATACCAGCCGGGTAAGGTCTGCCGCGACTGCATCCAGCTGAAAACCCATGGAATAGCCCGGAGGTCTTCAATCCTTTCACTGGCATTCCGCTTGGCCGGTCTTGATCCGATATTCAGCCGGGAAATAAGGTCGATCGGCGTTGATTGATGATAATACTCAAGAAACCCCTCGGTTTCATAGACAAGATTTCGGTAACA
>CAYRBY010000033.1:0-19098 GCA_964422635.1 uncultured bacterium | reverse complement strand
CCCCGGCCGTGGAAAAGCTTGAGCTTGACCCCGTACCGGTGGGCAGTCTCCGTGAGAACTTTTTGTGCATTATACAAACACCAGGTCGAGGCAAGAAATCCGCCGTCTTTGCCGGAGTCAGAATAGCCCAGCATGATGTCCTGACAGTCCTTCAGCCGGTTCACGTGTCTGCGGTAGACAGGATCCGAATAAAGCGCGGTCATCACCTCCCCGCACATCTTGAGGTCATTGATGGTTTCAAAAAGCGGCACAATCATCAGGTCTTCAATGCCCATTTCCCGGCAAACCCAAAGCGCGGCAAGCACATGACTGGGAGAGTGGCTCATACTGAGAATGAAACAGCTCACCGCCCGAGGGTGCGTTTTCTCGCGGACTTCGCGGACCACTCGAAGGGTTTGAAGAAACTCACGGGTTTTGTCCGAATACTCACGGGCAAGAACTTCACGGTGCGGAGCCTTTGTGATCAACTGTCTAAGGAGCTTTATTTTTTCTTCTTCCGGAAGCGTTAAAAAACCCGCTTGAGAAAGAGAAGACCCTTCCAGCATTTCAGAAACTGTGGTTTCGAGAGCTTCCGTGTTATTCCGGATTTCAAGCGGCACAAAATAAAAGCCAAAAAGATCCAGCGCCAGCCGAAGCTGCTCAAAACGCGGCAGCAGGTAGCCTCCCTTGTTTTCACTCAAGGAGCGTTCCAGCATTTCCAGATCATCGCGAAAATCCGACTCCTTTTCGTAATGTCCTTCAATTGTTTCATCCGGCGCAGTCTGACGTTCACGTTCGAGAGCATTCAAACGCAGCGTATTTATAAGTTTGCGCTGCATAAATGAGAGCTTCTTGCGATACGGTTCGTGCTGGCTTTTTTCCTTCCAGGCATTGGAAAAAAGCGGAAGCTTGCGGGCATCCTCTTCAAGCGAGTTCAAAAGTTTTTTGGAGGCTCCAACAAGATGAATCGACTGGCTGAATTCCTCCATCAGGTTTCCAACAGCCGCAATATACTTGCGCAGCACCAGTTCCTTCTGGCGGCGGACTGTCTCTAAAGTCACTTCATGCGTGACAAAGGGGTTTGCATCCCGGTCGCCGCCGATCCAGGAGCCGAAACGAAGAAAGGGGCGCGGCTGCATTTTCTTCCCATAAGTCTGTTCAATCAAACGGTAGAACCTGAGAAGGGTGGCCGGGAGGACTTCAAATAAGACCTGATCAAGATAAAAAAGCCCGTTGTCCACTTCATCCAGCACTGTCTGTTTGCGGTGCCGAAGCTCGTCGGTTTGCCAGAGCAGCGAAATGGTTTCATAAATCGCATTGTCGATCTTCTGGATTTCGCGGGGGGTCGGCTTGTAGTACTCCCTTTGGAAAAGCAGTTTGTCGATAAGGTAGAGTTTTTCCAGCGTGGATCTGCGCTGCGCTTCGGTCGGGTGGGCTGTCAACACCAGCTCAATTGAGAAATCCCCCAGCACCTTCTCAAGGCGCCCAAAAGGAATGTGAGCTTTTTTGACTTTGGAAATGATGTCATCCAGGGAACCGCGCTGAAAGCGTCCTTTTTCATGCTCGTAGGCGCGTTTGCGGCGGATGCGGTGCTTGTCTTCCGCAAGGTTGACGAGCTGGAAGAAAACTGTGAAGGCCCGAATCAGTTTCGTGAGCTCCGAAAGACGCATTGTGCGGAGTTTTCGGATCAACTCCTGTTCGAGTTTCTCATCCGGTTTGCGGCGAAGCTGCAGGGAACGCTTACGCACCCATTCAACCGTCTCGAAAAAAGACTTTCCTTCCTGATCAATGAGCACCCGGCCAAGGCAATGCCCCAGCCAGCGGATCTCTTCGTGGAGCGGTTTAAGCTTTTCTTCAACGGATTTTTTTTCAGTCACGATGCGGCTCTCTTGAAAACATCAGACAGAGAAGGACTCCCCGCATCCGCAGGTCTTGTCAGCGTTGGGATTTATAAATTTAAAACCTCGTCCTTCAAGCGCATCAACATAATCAAAAGTGATACCCTTAAGGTAGAGATAGCTTTTGGGGTCGATGAAGACATGGACATCTTCGAAGGTAAAATCCTGGTCGCCTTCTTTCTTGACGTCAAAGTTCATTCCGTAGGACAGCCCTGAACAGCCTCCGCCCTTCACCATAAGACGTAATCCTGCGCCAGGCTTGTTTTCCTTTTGCAGTAAACGGCGGATTTCCAGAACTGCTGACGGGGTTAGTGTGACCATACATTCCTCCTGAATACTCAATTAGCATTCCCTGGGGGATAAAAGGGAGATGAACTGCGAAGCCGGGTGACTGCTTTCGTGACCCGCTCCAGAACAAACTCAATTTCCTCTTCTGTTGTGAATCGTCCCAGCCCAAAACGTACTGCTTGATAGAGATAATCCCGGGGGACGTTCATCGCCTTCAAGACGTGAGAAGGCTCCGTGCTTCCCGAAGAACAGGCTGAACTTGCCGACGCGGCAATTTCCGGCCCAATTTCCCCCAGCAGTGCTTCTGCTTCAACGCCAGCAAAGCTGATATTCAGGTTGCCGGGCAAACGGCTCGTAGAATGCCCATTCAGCCTGACAAAGTCAAGACGGGTCAAAAAGCCGGTTTCCAGTTTATCACGAAGCCGTCCAATCCGTATGGATTCCTCTTCCATACCGCCTGCCGCGATCTCGGAAGCCTTTCCAAACCCCACGATGCCCGGGACATTAAGGGTCCCCGACCGGATTCCCCTTTCCTGCCCTCCCCCATGAAGAAGCGGCAGGATTCTCACGTGCGGATTTTTTCTCCTGATGTAAAGTGCGCCAACACCCTTGGGGCCGCACATTTTGTGTGCAGTCCAAGACAAAAGATCGATCCCTAAGGCCTCCACATTCACCGGAATTTTACCCGCAGCCTGAGAAGCATCCACATGGAAGAAAACGCTTTTTTCTTTGGCCAAACGGCCGATTTCAGCTATCGGCTGAATCGTCCCCACCTCGTTGTTTGCGAACATGATCGAAATCAGAAAGGTTTCTTCTGTGATCGCACCGAGAACATCTTGGGGTGAAATGCGGCCGCCCGCATCGACGCGCAGCTTTGTCACACGGACACCCTGGGTTTCAAGCCAAGCGCAAGTCGCAAGAACAGAAGGGTGTTCCGTTTCCTGGGTAATCAAATGTCGTCCCTTTCCCCGGAAGGCTTCCCACAACCCCTTCAATGCCGTGTTGTTGGATTCCGTGGCCCCGCTTGTAAAAAACACGTCTTCGGGAGGCGCGCCGACCAATCCTGCTGTTTGCCGGCGGGCGTTTTCCACAGCCTCAGCCGCACGAACCCCTGCCGCATGCGAAAGGCTCGAGGCATTGGCATATTCTTCTTCGAGAAAAGGACGCATCGCACCCAGAACATAGGGGTCCAAAGGCGCCGCAGCATGATAATCAAGATAGACAAAACGTTTCATCGGGAGATCCCCGGGGGTTTTCGAAAACGACGGAAGGCTAAAAGAGACTGGTGGGAAAAGTTTCCGCGGGTGTGGCTTTGCGTTCGAGCAAATCGCGGGTTTCCTGCTTCCAGTTCACCGGAATTTCGTAGGTCTTGTAATCCCAGCTCGACGTAAAAAACACCTTACCTTCACGGCAGCCGTACTCATAAACCTCTTTTGTGAGACGGACGTCATCAAGGCAATAGCGCTTAAGTTCCTCCAGGCGCCCTTCCGCGTACATTACAAGGGCGTCCGCACCATGGCCGGACTTATGCTGTTTGAGTGTCGGTCCGGCAATGCTGTCAAGGCTGGCCCGGTGCCCTCGCTGCTTCTCCACCACTTCCATGAGATCCAGTACCGGGATTTGGTCCACAGGCCGGAAAATATATGGGGCAAGAACAGCCATATCAAAATCACGGATATTGAAACCGATCAAAAGCCCCACATTCTGGAGCCTTTTTTCAAGTTCCATGATTTCACGCTCTTCATACGCAAGGTACTTATCCGTCAGATAATCGTAAGTTCCCGCGACAGAAATTTTGAGCTTATGGAGATTGCTTCTTCCGACTTCCTTGAAAGACTTCTGTGTTTCAAGGTCGAGGACAACAATGTTTTGATCGCTCATAGCAAACCTTGAGGTCTTAGGCTCCCATGATGCGGTAGCCGCAGTCCACATAGAGGATTTCACCTGTAATACCGCTCGACAATGGGCTAAGCAGGAAGAAGGCTGCGTTTCCGACTTCTTCAAGCTCAACATTCCGCCCCAGAGGAGCGCGGTTGCGGTGATTTTCCAGCATTGTGGTGAACCCGGAAATGCCGCGCGCGGCAAGTGTGTTTACAGGGCCTGCAGAGAGACCGTTCACACGGATATTCTTTTTTCCAAGGTCCGAAGCAAGATAACGAACAGAGGATTCAAGACTGGCTTTGGCCAGACCCATGACATTGTAATTGGGAACTACTTTTTCAGAACCGAGATAAGTCAAAGCCACGACGCTTCCGCCGCCGGCTTTCTCAAACAAAGACTCGGCACCTTTCACAAGCGCGATCAGCGAATAAGAACTGATATCGTGGGCAAGCTGAAATCCATCACGGGAAGTGTCCACCATACGCCCGCCAAGATCTTCTTTTTTGGCAAACGCAATGCAATGAACAAGAAAATCAAGGGATCCGAAATCCTGGCCAACCTTTTCAAAAACGGCCTTCACTTCTTCGTCTTTGGTCACATCGCAGGAATAAAGCGGAGAGTGGCCGGGAAGCGTTTTTGAAAGCTCTTCCACGCCCTCCTTGAGGCGTTCCCCCTGATAGGCAAACGCGAGCTGGGCGCCGTGAGCAGACACTGCCTTCGAAATGCCCCAGGCAATACTGCGCTTATTGGCCACGCCAAAAACCAGGCCTTTTTTACCCTTCAAAATGTTTGATGTTAATGCGGTGTTTTCGGTCATAGTATTCTCCGTCATGATTGCGTCCTCCACTCAAAAAGTAAGGGCTAAGGTTAGCGGAAGCCTCCAAGGCTGTCAATCAAAAAGCCCTTTGCCTGAAGCCTGATTGCTAAGGTTTGGAAACGGTCAAAAGCTCCCTTAAATCGTGAATAATGGCGGTCTTATCAAAAGCTTCTGGCTGGGCTTTACTGCGCCGTTTCCGGTCAATCAGAATGGCTTTGATCCCGGCTTTTCCGGCACCTTTGATGTCATCCTCAAAACTGTCCCCAATATGAACAGCCTTTTCAGGCTCTACCCCCGAAAGCCGAAGTGCCTCATCAAAAATTTTCCGGCTGGGCTTTGAGGCTCCAAAAACCGCTGAAATCAAAATAAAATCGAAATACTCCTGAATGCCCATCCCCTCGCAAATCCGGAGAAGACGGCTGTCCCAGTTTGAAATAATACAAAGCTTCTTGCCTCGGCTTTTCAAGGCTTTCAAAACTTCGACAGATTCCGGAAAAAGGCGCCAGCACTCAGGCCGCGCAAAAAGTTCGTAAAGCTCTTCAAAAAAAGCATCGAAGTCACGGAGACTCTCAAACGAAGAGAAAACTTCTCTCACCAAATGCCTCCACCAGTCCTTTTCTATTTTTTCATTGGAATGGCTGACCAAGTGAGAGATAGCGTCCACGCGGTGCCAAATCTCATGGAATTTTTTCTCGATCGCTTCAGGCTCAGCGCAGCATCCGTGCTGCGCTGCTACACGGCTGTATATTTCTCCGACCGAAGGATACGGCGCAAGGAGGGTGCCGCCAGCATCGAAACAAATCACTTCAAAATCTGCAAGCATCCGCGGCGCCTCAGTAATTTCCTTGAGAATCGGAGGAAGAATTACTCCCTCCGCCAAGAAACTGCTGCGCCAGAAGACTTCCCAAAGAGGAAATCATCTGCTGTTTCGGGTTTGACTGCTGAGCGCTGTAAGGCTCTTGAGAAGCCCCGTAAGGGTTTGCCGCTGAAGCTGACCGGTAGAAAGGATCCTGCTGATAACCATAGGAGTTTCCGGTGTTTCTGTTGAAACTACTATTCGGGTTCCTCAGGGCTGACATTTGCTGCATGGCCTGAAGGTTTCGGGTCATATCCTGACGGCGGGAATGCTGCTCACTCCAAAGCTTGTGCTGCTGGAGATTATCCAAGGCATCCTGAGCCTCAGGACTTCCATAATCAAGTTCCCGGGCTTCAAGATACGCAGACCTTGCTTCTTCAAAAAAACCCTGTTCCTCATAAACAGACCCCATTTGAAGCATCGCGTTCTTTTTCAGATTCAAATCACCCGCAGCATCCGCCTTCTCCATCACCTTGCGAAGCTCATCGCGCGCACGCTCATAATAACCAAGACGCTTATACGCCACAGCGAGATTGAACTGCGCCGGCAAAAAGTTAGGATCAAGCATCAGGGTTTGGTCCAGTTCCCGAGCCACCCTTTCCATAAGCTGGCGGGATTGTTCACTTGAAATGGAGTTAAGCGCAGTGTCATGAACCGCAACGTAAAG
This sequence comes from uncultured bacterium, assembly GCA_964422635.1. GTDB lineage: Bacteria > Omnitrophota > Omnitrophia > Omnitrophales > Aquincolibacteriaceae > ZLKRG04. Next base: position 12,712 of record CAYRBY010000033.1, on the reverse strand, counting down.
ATTCGCGAGTTCAAAATGGTAAGCAGGGTTACCCGGGTCAAGCTGAATGGCGTCATTCAACTTCGCTTCGGCCTCTTCGAGACGGCCTTCGTTTTTCAGCGACAGCGCTTCCTGATAGATTTGAGCCGGCGTCATATTGTCATAAGACAAGGTCTCCGAAGAGCCCGCAAAAAGCCCCGGAGACTGCCAGACCGCAGCGCAAAAAAATCCTGAAAGGAAACAGACCAGAAAAAAAAGATGGGACTTTTGAGAGGTCATAGAAGCAGGGCCGCCGGGTTTCACCGGCGGCCCCGGAATAATCAGGCGCGAGCGCCTGCCTTAAGAGCATTCAAGGCTGCATCATAATTGGGATGCTGAGTCACTTCCTTTACCACTTCGACATACTTGATTTTATCATCCGGACCGATGACAAACACGGCACGGGCCAAAAGACGAAGCTCCTTGATCAAAACGCCGTAGGCTTTTCCAAACGACGTGTCGCGGTGATCAGATACAGCCTTGATCTTGTCCGCGTTGGAAGCTCCGCACCAGCGCTTTTGCGCGAAAGGAAGATCCACACTCACGGCATAAACCACAACATCGCCAGGAAGCTTGGCCGCTTCTTCATTGAAGCGCTTGCTTTGAAGATCGCAAACCGGAGTATCCAGAGACGGAACCACACTGATTAAGCGGGTTTTACCGCCGCTGGAAGCCAGCGTTACTTCACTTAAATCACCTTCCAGCACTTTAAAATCGGGAGCTTTGTCGCCCGCTTTCAATTCAGCACCGACCAGCGTCATCGGATTACCCTTAAAAGTCACGCCGCCTTTTCTTTCCACTTCTGACATAAGCTCCTCCTTGAAGGTTTTGGGCAGGTAGTATAGCAAGCCTGTTAAACCCAGGCAATACAACATCCGTGAAGACGCTAGCGCCCGAGAATGCGGCCGCTTTTAAGTGCCTTATAGGTTCCCGAAACAACAACCAGCTCGCCGTTCACAAAAACCCATTCGGCCCCCTGGCTTAAACGAGAAGGCTCTTCATAGGTCGCCAGATCCCGAATTTTATCCGGTGAGAAAACAACAAGATCCGCAAAGTTTCCTGGCGCAATCCTGCCTCTGTTTTTAAGCCCGAAATAATCCGCCGTTTCCGCTGTTGTTTTGCGGACCCAAAGAGACAGAGCCTCGGGGCTCTCCTTCACGACACTCTTGAGCGCTTTGGGGAAAGTGCCAAAAGCGCGCGGATGCGGATGCCCAATTCCGTCCGCAATACTGTCCGACCCCAGCGTGACATAGTCTTTTGCCAAAACTTCATCAACGACGTCAGGACTCTGGGAAAAATAAAACGCACTGACTTCAAAATGAGAACGACCAAGAAGGTCGACCAACACCTCTTCAGGGGACTGCGATCTTTCTGCTGCTATTTGCTGAACGGTTTTTCCCTGAACACTTTCATCCTCTTTTGCCGTGACCGAGGCCACCATGACACGCGACCAGTCGCGGGGACTTTTTTGATTCTGGGCTTCTAGTTGCTTTAAAATCACGGAGCGCTGCGCAGGATCTGAAAATAGAGCGTCACGGTCCTCTCGTTTGTAAAGTTCATCCGGCAGAACAACTCCCAGCTCTGCAAAGCTGGCGTCGTAGGGATAGGCATCCGCCCTGACTTGGACACCCCGTGCACGGGCTGCCTCAATCACGCGGAAGACCTCCTCAATTCTTCCCCAGTTCGCAGGACCTGCAGCTTTCAAGTGTGAGATTTCTACCCGGGCGCCGGAAGCCTCGCCAATACCGATCGCTTCCTTGACGGCCTCGACAAGCCCGCGGCCCTCACTTCGCATATGAAAAGCACAGACTCCACCGCGTTCGCCAGCCGTCCCGCAGAGAGCCTTCAGCTCTTCATCGCGGGCAAAAATTCCAGGGAGATAAACAAGCCCGAACGATATTCCAAGAGCCCCTTCATCCATAGCTTTTGCAAGCATGGCCTGCATATTTTTTATTTCTTCCGCCGAGGCGGGACGGTCCTCAAAACCCATAACTGCGGAGCGCAGATTCCCATGTCCCACAAGAACTCCGAGATTGGTCATCAGCCCTGTCTTTTCCATGAACTGACGGTACTCCTGAAAACTCGACCAGGGTAAATCGGTGCTGGGGAGCGCCACGCCTTCACGTGCCCAAACCGCGCGTATGCGGTTCTTGTGTTCACCTTCAACGGGCGCTGCCGACATCCCGCAATTTCCCGCAATCTCTGTTGTCACACCCTGATAAAGTTTGTTGGCAAGCGACGGATAAATCCAGGAATTGAAATCGGTGTGGGTATGCACGTCGATCAGTCCAGGCATGAGGACAAGGCCCTCCGCATCAATGACATGCTCGGCATCCTCCCGTGAAAGTTTCCCCACCGCCGCAATACGGTCATCCTGAACGGCCACGTCGGTCTGGACAGGTCTGGCCGACTCACCGTCATAGACCAGGGCATTGACGATCATCCAATCATAGGCTTTTGTATTTGCCTTGAGCGGCATGGGAAAAACCTCCAGCATTAAAAAAACACTCAGAAATATTCGGAAAATTTTAAGCATGGAATCCTTTGGACTCAACGGTCAATCCGCAGAAAATAAACAAGGGCGGGATCTTTTACTTTTGAGAAGCAGCTTTAAAACCTTTTTTACGGTGCTCGGCGCGAACAACAGTGTGAATGCCTCCCCGCACATAAAAATCTCCTTCGACTTCCATCCAGCGGGGACTGACGGCCTTTACCAAATCATCGAGGATCTGATTGGTCACTTTTTCGTGAAAGGCGCCTTCATTGCGGTAGCTCCAAAGGTAAAGCTTGAGACTCTTTAATTCCACGCAAAGCCGGTCCGGAATATAGCGGATACGAATCGTTGCAAAATCAGGCTGGCCGGTTTTAGGGCAGACGCAGGTAAACTCCGGGCAGTCAAAACGGATTTCATAATCCCTTTTTGGATAAGGGTTTTGAAAGACATCCATGGTTTTGGAAGGCTTTGTCGACATGGGGTGGATTATAACATGAAGCCCCTGCGGGGAGCCACAAGATCGTATCCGGGGAGCGTGGCAGAAAAAAGAAAAACTACTTTTAGACGAACTCTCTCTTTTATTAAACGATCCTTTCGCCATCTTTCAGAACTCGAGACTTTTTTTGATTCTTAGATGCGCGTAAGCTGACTCTATCGAAATTTCTTCAAGGAGGCTCGTTTAATATGCGGCACACATGGGAGGATTTGGTGGAGGATTTCCTCGAAGTCGCTTGCCGGATGAATGCCAGGCAGCGGGAACTTGCCCTGGAATGTCTGCGCCAGGAGGGCGTCGAAGCGGAGCATCTGGAGGTTCACCCGGCTTTTTCACTCGAAGGCAAAATGATGATCATCCTGCGCGGTGCGGCGGTCAGCCGATGCGCCGTTTATTTTGTCGAAAGCGGGAAAATCGAAACGCTGGATGTGGGAAAGCTTGTTTACCGGTGATCGAAATCCGTAAGGCAGGCATTTGAGAACGCAAAAACATAGACAGAAACACCGGGATCACGGGTCATGACCTTGATTTCATGAAACTCATGATCTTCACCGCTAATCAGATAATAAAGACGCGGTTCATCCAGGATGAAAAAGGTTTCACCCGTCTCATCAACATCCAAATCAGATCCCCTCGTTTCGGGAGGCACTGGGGCATCGTCCCGGCGGACATAAATACGGGCCTCTCGTCCTGTGTCTTGCTGTTTGGCCATAACGGCATAAACCTCAGCACCTAAATAAATCCCGCCAAGATAGCTTGTCCAGTCATCGAGCCGTTGAGTATGTTCCATATACTCTTCCCGATTCCCCCATTCCCCGTTAAGGAATAAGCCCCGTTCCAAGCGCCGGCCTTGATCTTTATAACGGAGCACCTGATCCGGAAGAACCCCTGGCCGGTTTGCAATTTCAATGCCCCACCAGCTGGCACGTTTGTATCCCACATAAAGCTCTGTGCTCATCTCGCCGCAGTCCCACACGTTAAAGTTGTCTTTTTCAACCTTAACAACAGGGTCAGGGAGCTTAATCGAAGGATCCATCTTGAGAAGCTCTTCCCTAATGCGGATTTCGAAAGCAATGTTTTCCCCCTCGCCAATCCGCGTCTCCACAATCTTTCCCTCAGAATTCACAAGATGCCGGGCTGGCCACGAACGGTTGCCATAGGCATTCCATAATTTACTGTCATTATCAAGGAGAATAGGCTGTGTAATGCCAAAACGCCGTGCGGCCTTTTCAACATTCTCCTTTTTGCGGGCGAAATTAAACTCAGCATCATGAATCAATACGAGTTGAAGCCCCTGCTCCTGATATGCGTCAGCCCATTTTTTCAGAAGCCGGAGTTCTCGGATACAGTTGATCGTGGTGTAATCCCAGAAATACACGAGTGTCAGCTTGTCTTTCCAGAAGTAGCGGGTACCTTGAGGAGGGTTGACCCATTCGCCTTTGGCTGGAAAAGCAGGGGCGGCACGCAGGGTTTTCTCAGCGGAATTTTTTGCAGCGGGGGCAGCGGAAAGAAAAACAGGAAAGGCCGCAAGGAAAGTGAGGAAAACAGCCGCAGAAAAAAACCGGTTTCGGTCTTTCAAAAGACAACCTCTCTCTAACGAGCTGCAAAGAAGCGGAATGAAGTGATCAATTTTTTCAATCGTAACAAACAGGTTGCCCAAAAGCAAGTTCACGAAAACGGCGAAGCCTATTCCCCGTCACTGACCGCGGCACGCAAGGCCTGCACTTCCTGCTTGCCAAGGAAACGCCCCTGTCCAAGTTTTAAATCACCAATCAGGATCGGCCCAAACGCCAGGCGAACGAGACGCTCCACCTGGTATCCCTGCGATTCAAAGAGACGGCGGACTTCGCGCTTGCGCCCTTCGCAAATCCGAAGATGAACGATGCGCCGGGAAATGGTACGCAGTTCTTCGGCTTTCGCCATACCGTCCTTGAGGCGCACACCGGCAAGAATTTTCCGTCCGTCCTCAGGCGCAAAAGCCCTCCCAAGCCTTGCCTCATACCACTTGTTTACCCGGTAACGGGGATGCAGAAGCTTGTGGGCCAAATCGCCATCATTGGTGAACAAAAGAACCCCCATGGTGTCCTTGTCAAGCCGCCCTACGGGAAAAACGCGCAATTTGTCATCCCCGGGATTGCGCGTGCTTTTAACAAGTTTTCTTGGGAGCAGCTCATAAACGGTTTTTTTTGCGTGCGGATCCGAGGCGGTTGTCATGTAGCCTTCGGGCTTATTGATAACATAATAAACAAAAGACTGAAACGGCAGCGCCCGGCCGCGAAAAGCAATCTGGTCGACACCGGGTTCTACCTGACGCCCAAGATCCCGCACCACTTCGCCATTGACCTGAATGGCTCCATTGCGGACATGCTCTTCACATTTTCGCCGTGAATCAATACCGGCCAAGGCTAACGCGCGGGAAATTCTCATTTCACAAGCTCCATATAATAAAGAGGGCGTCCTTCAGCTTCATACTTTAACTCATAACTGGTCTTAAAAGCTTCACAATAAAGACGCTTGTTAACCGTTTCGCTGCGAGACGCCCAGACAGGCCCCAGTGAATCGACCTCATTTTGGATATCGAGATAATAAGGATGGTTATCCGTCGCAATCTCGATGCGTCCGCCGGCAGCAAGTTTCTCTTTAAGCAATAACAGAAAATCCCCTTTTGCGATACGCCGTTTATGATGGCGTTTTTTCGGCCACGGGTCAGGAAAATAGATGTGAAAAACGGAAATGCTGCAGGACGGCAGATATTTTTCAACAAAAATCCTGGCATCAACCCGGACAAATCTCAAATTATCCAGGAAACGTTTCTCTCCCCGGCGAGCCCCGATCTTCATCCATTTGCCAGCGGTATCGACTCCTATGAAGTGAACCCCGGGTTCCGCGGTCGCTCGGCCCACAAGAAATTTTCCTTTGCCGCAGCCGATTTCAACTTCAAGCGTTTTAGGCTTTACCGGAAAAAGGTCACCCAAAGGCGGAAGATCTGCAGGCAGTTCCTTTTTTTCCCAAAACAGCGGGTCTCTCTTCTCAACCCCTGGTTTTTTCCGGCCAATCAGCATGGTCGGACTTACTTCATCTTTGATTTTCAATCCCCGTCCGCGCGTCATGCTGAGATCTCCCGGCTCGACGGCCTCAAAAGCGCCAAAGTCTCGAGGTGATGGGTCCGGGGAAAAAAATCAAAGGGGATAATCCGTTCGAGTGTCCATCCGCGGGACATGAGGAATTCAAGGTCTCGGGCCAGCGATTCGGGATGGCAGGAAAGGTAAAACAACTTTTCAAGACGCTTCGCCTCAGCCAGGGTCGAGGCAGCGCTTTCGCTCAAGCCCTTTCGCGGCGGATCAATCATGGCCACTGGAAGGATTTCAGCATCGAGCTTTGAAAGAACGCCTGGAAGCACATCTTCAACTCGGCCTTCATGGACATGCACATGATGAAGGCCGTGGGCAGCCCTGTTGTAATAAGCCATTTGAACCGATGCCGGGCACTCTTCAATCATCATCACCTTTTTAAAAAGATCCGCAAGGGCAACACCAAAGAGTCCCACACCTGAATAGAGATCAAGAAAAAGACTGCGTGCGTTATCAGGGATCAAGGACTCAATTTTATCCATCAGCAAGGGAAGAATGGAAAGATTCGCCTGAAAAAATGTATCCAGTGAATAATACACCTTCCTTCCCCGCAGGGCGGTCCACAAATAATCCTGGGGGTTCATTTCAAGAGACCTGCGTCCGATACCGCCCCAGAAAACACGGCCATCATCGCTTGTTTTCACCACAAGGTTCGCTGTCCGGTAATCAGCGGGGAGAATTTTCTCAGCCTGCATTTTGAGTTCCGGAATAAAATCCGATATTTCCTCACGCGCTATCACACAGCTCTCCACCGGTAGAATTTTTTTACTGCCTGGCGGCATAAAGCCCACCTGAACACTTTTATCCTTGCCTCGCACCATGGTCAAATCAAGCCGGTTCCGCGTGTGATAGTGGCTGGGAGAAGCCACCACAGTCTCAAAAGCCACACCCTCGAGAGAAATTCTGGAACACAAAGTTTTACGAAGCCCCTCAGCTTTCACCTTGAGCTCAGAGGCATAGGTCAGGTTCTGATGCGAGCATCCGCCGCAGAGGCCAAAAACCGGACAGAGCGGGTCTTCAGCTTCGAGTGTTTCTGTTTTTTCAGAAGATACAAAGGGCATGAACGGCTCAAACTCCAAGAGAGTCCCGGTGCTTACGCTTTACGGGCGGGGCTCAGTATGCCAAAAATGGACAGCGGGTCAAGTGAAATGCTATACTCGGGTTGCTTTAAAAGCTCTGTCCCATGAGGGTTTCCGCCCTCTCTCCCGCAAACACCTGAGGCCATGACTGTTCCTATGAAAGATAAAATTTTTCTCGAACGTCTCGAAGTCCCCTGCATCATCGGCATCTACGATTGGGAGCGCAAAATCAAGCAGAAGGTGTGGATCGATCTTGAGATGCCCGCGGATGCCCGCAGGGCTGCGGCAAAAGACTCCATTGAAGCAACTCTGGATTACAAAGGCCTTGCCAAGAGAACCCTCCAGTTCGTGTCCGAAAGCAAGTTCCAGCTTATTGAAACCCTGGCGGAAAAGCTTGCTGCCGTTCTTCTCAAGGAGTTCAAATTGCCGGAGCTTCGTCTTCGCGTTTCGAAACCCGGGGCCGTACGCGGATCCAAAAATGTCGGGATTGAAATCCACAGGAGGGCCTCCCGCCCCAGACGCTCTGCCCCCAAAAAGAAACGTCTCTGATTGATGAGCGCCTCTCACCCAGAGATCCGCTTTATCAGCATCGGTTCAAACGTCAAACCCCATCACTACATCCCTCTGGCTCTTGAACTGCTCACAGATCATTTCGGTCCTATCAAGTCTTCTCCTGTTTATGAAACTCCTCCGGAAGGACCTGCTGGAGACAAACCTTTTTGGAACCTTGCCGTTCAAATCAATAGCGGCCTGCCGATGAAAGAAATTCAACGGACTCTTAATTCAATTGAAGATGTCCTCGGGAGAAACCGCAGGAACTCTGACAAGTACGCGCCCAGAACGATTGATCTGGATCTGCTGCCGCGGCCAGGTTACCAGCGGCAATCCTTTGTGATGGTACCTCTTGCAGATATTGCGGGAAATGAACGAGATGACGAGACGGGAGAGACTTTTCAATCTTTGGCCAAAAAACATTCCACCGCAGCCGCGAAATTCCGGAAAATCAACACGCGGCTCAAAAACCTCAAACCATAAAAATCATATACTTCGCATACGGAGCCGCGCCCCGGGCTATATCCACTGCACCGGAAAGAGTTCCCGACACAGCACGGGCAGTTCCGCCCACAGCACCGGAAATAAGCCCGAAAGGAAAGGCCTGTCCGCTGCTGGCCAGCATCCCGACAGGGAGTTGAAAGACGGACCCCACGGTCTTTGCCACCCCGCGAAAAATCAACCCCAGATTGTCCGCATATGCGGCCTTCGGGGCCCATAACATAAGAAGAATCAGACTGAGTGGCAAAAAACGTCGCATCGATCTCATCGTTTGATTAACGGCGCAGACCCCCTGAAAAATGACCTTTTTTTTGAGGTTGCACTTTACGTCATTTTGACTATTATGGGGCGCTATGAAAAACATTCTCGTGACTGGCGGCTGCGGCTTTATCGGGGCCAATCTGGCTTTCGAACTAGAACAGCGTTTTCCCGGAGCTCGTATTACGGTTTTGGATGATTTCCGCGCCTCCAGCTTTAAAAATCTTCTCGGCTTCCGCGGCGATGTCCTCGCCTATGACGTGGCAGACAAAGCCTGGCTTCCGATTTTCGACCGCAAGCCGCTTGATACCATTTTCCACATGGCCTCGATTACAGACACCACCGTCCTCGACGAAAAGAAAATGATGTTCGACAACGTCGAAGGTTTCCGGAATATCCTTGAACTTGCCCGTGAAAAAAAGGCTGTGGTGGTTTACGCCTCCTCCGCCGCAACTTACGGAAGCCAGGACACGCCGATGAAAGAATCCGATGCCGGCCGCCCGAACAACATTTACGGTTTTTCCAAGTGGGTTTTGGAAAATGTGGCCCGCACTTATGAAAACGATCTGAGAATTGTCGGGCTCAGGTTTTTCAACGTCTTTGGTCCCCGCGAAACCTTTAAGGGTCACGCCGCAAGCATGATCTATCAGCTCTACCAGCAGATGCGTGCCGGAAAACGCCCGAGAATTTTCAAATACGGCGAACAGCGCCGTGATTTTATTTATGTTAAAGATGTCGTAGAAGGCATTATTCAGGCTCGTGATGCCAAGGAAAACACGTCGGTCAATATTGGAACAGGCCAGTCTACTTCTTTCAATGAAGTGATTGACGCTATCAACGAAGCTCTTGGAACCCGCCTCGAGCCCGAGTTTTTTGAAAACCCTTACAACTTTTACCAGAATTTCACACAGGCAGATATCAGCCATACCCGCAAAGCCATAGGCTTTAATCCCCGATACACCACCCGCGAAGGCATTCTGGATTACATCCGGAACTATCTCTTGAAAGACGGCAGTCAGCCCGCCGTTGTCAAAGCCTGATTCTTTTAGGATTTTTAATTGGGGAATGAACAGACCCTGCTAAAAAGCGGGTGTCTTGGGTTTTTGCTGGCGGAACTTGCTCGGGACACGGAAAACAAAACGGCTCCCTTTGCCTTCGGCGCTTTCGACCCAAATCCGGCCGCTGTGCAGCTCAACAATTTCTTTGGTAATCGTAAGGCCAAGCCCCGTGCTTGAAACACCTGCGGGCTGATACAAACTCACCTGGACAAATTTCTCAAAAATCTTTTTTTGGTCTTCGGGGGCAATACCGATTCCTGTATCGCAGACGGCAAGCTCCACGCAGTCTTCACCGAGGGCCTCATCGCGCACGCCGCTTTTAGCCTCGATCGTAATCGTACCCTCATCCGGCGTAAATTTAATCGCATTTCCCAGGAGATTGGTCAACACCTGCGTCAAGCGGTCGGCGTCTGCCTCAATTTCAATATTTTGACTCGAAAACTCCGTTTTGAGTTTGATTTTTTTATCGTTCGCCCAGGTCTCAACGGTGGAGAGCACATGCTGAACAAGACCGGACACCGGAAAAACCGTGGGCTTGAGATTCAGCTGGCCCGCTTCGAGCTTCGAGACATCCAAAAGATCATTGATCAGCCTTGAAAGACGATCAATGTTCCGGTGCGCTATACTGAGAAACTTTTCCTGGTCCGGCGTAATGTCCCCCACCTCTTTTTGCAAAATCAAAGACAGTGATTTTTGAATCGCAACAAGAGGCGTCCTGAGTTCGTGCGATACGTTGGCCACAAATTTTGTCTTCAGGTCATCCAGCTCTTTTTGGCGGGTGATATCGGTCAGAACCGACACCATACCCACGGTTTGCCCGTCCTCATTTTCAATAACCGCGGTGCTGGCTTTGACAATCCTCTTCGTCTCCTCGCTTTGCCCCGCCAGCTGAACCTGTTCAGAAAACATTCCCGGCTTGTCACGCAGGGGGCCCGAGGCCATCGAAACGACGTGCTCGGAACTGAGTCCTTCCGAGACGTCTTTCCCCGCCTTGTCACTTTGTTTAACGCCCAAAAGTTTTTCGGCCGCCGGATTCATCAGCACGACCTTGCCTTCCTCATCGACAACAAGAAGTCCCTCAGCAAGGTTACGAATCACTGCATCCATCCGCTGCTTCTGATGAGAAACAATTTTGTTTTCCAATTCTAGATTTTGAATTTGTTTATCGATGGTCCCATCCGCTTGAGCTTCATAAAGCTTTGCTTTCCGGCGGAGTTCCTCCAGCTCTTCAATATCAATTGAGGTTTTCTTTTTTTTCTTTTCCGCCTGACCTTCAATCTTGGCAAAAATAGTCTCAATAGTTTCCGGGGAAAGTCCTGTCTCGCTCAACTCTTCCTTCAGGCTGGAGCCAAGGCGATCCCGGATTTCCTTGTCTTTAAACAGCTTGGCTGCAATTTTCTCCAGAAGTTTGACGTCTCCGGGATTCTTTTCAACAGTCTTTCGAACCATCTGAATTCGCAACTCATCAGACGCTTCCTCAAAAATAAGGGGAATTTTTTCTTTTAAACGCTGGTATTCCCCGCCATCGCCCTCAAGTCGGGCGATTCCCTTCTCAAGTTCTTTGGCAAGTTTCTCAAGGGCCTTGGTAATATCTTTGCCTTGTTCAACAAGAAACCCAAGAAGCCCCTCCATTAAAACTTTCACCATTTGGCGGATCACAACTTCAAGGCGAGCCTCATCCGCCGCGTCTGTTAAGGCGGCTTCCACGAGATCCTTGGGCGTTTTCTCGAGCTGTCCTAAAATTTTTTCCGCATCCAGAATCACCGGCTCTGAGCCCACAACACCGCCAGGCGCCTGCTGGCGGATTTTCCGGACAATGCTGGCAAGATCTGTTAAAGGAATGCCGCCAGGCAGCGCGGCTGGAGTCCCTAGAGAGGCGCTGGGCAAAGATGCCTGAGAAGGTGTTTCAGACTTATTACCTTCTTCCGAAGAGCCGACGGCCGAGGCATCGACTACCGTTTCGCCCTCCTCCACAAGCTGAAACTTTCCCTGTGAAAGCCGGACATGCCTCATATTTAAATCTTCAAAGGCTTTCCGGAAACCGCCTTTGTCCGAGATGCTTTTCGCACGCATGGCCATGAGGCCGACGAAAGCCGTAATCTCTTCAATGGTTACACCTTTATCGATCACCAGCCCTTCAATGCCGAGACGCTCAAGATCTTTGGCGAGTTCGTGAGCGGCCACTTCCTTGTCCGGCACCACAGACCCATCAAGCAGAAGACGGTGGCGGATTGCCCCAATGGAGAGCCTTTCCTTCGAAACAAAAAGCTCGCCGAGTTCCAGATCGAGCTTACGAAGGGTCTCTTTTGTGATTGGATGATTTTCAGAATAGAGACGGATCTGTTTCAGGGAAAAGGAGAATGTTTTGGCAAAAGCCAATGCGGGAAGGCGTGAGGCATCCATTTTAAATGTCCTAAACTATGAAGCTTTTTCCTGAAGATGCGTCTTAATAGCCTTGAAAAGTTCATCCGTGTTTGCGGATTTCACAAAGTAATTTTTAACGCCTTCAAGCTGAAACATATCCTTCATCGGCTCATAGGAGGTCAGGACAATAAGCGGCGTGTCTTTGGTTTCCGTTTCTTTTTTCAGGCGCCGCACAAAGGTGTACCCGTCCACTTTCGGCATCTTAATGTCCAGAATAATCAAGTCAGGTTTCTCTTTGAGGGCGCGTTCAAGCCCTTCTTCGCCGTTGTGAGCGGTAACTGTTTCATAGCCCTTTTTTTTGAGATCGTATTCGAGGAGTTGTGCGAAATCTTTGTCATCATCCACAATCAGAATTTTACTCATATCCTTCACGTCTCCTTGACGCCATCCAGGGTTTCTTAACGCATTCCTTTAAGAGTTTTTGCGACATTGGTCATCGGCGGGCCTAAAATAACCACAAAAAGTGCCGGAAAAATAAAAAGCACCAGCGGAAAAAGAATTTTCACGGGAATCTTTTGGATCCGTTCTTTGATATTCATCTTATATTTTTCACGAAGAGTGTCCGCCTGAACACGGAAAGTCAAAGCAAGAGAAGATCCCATCTTCTGAGCCTGAATAATGGCCGAGACAATGGTGTTAAGATCCGCAATATCCGTTCGTTTGGCAAGGTTTCGCAGCGCATCTTCCAGCGGAATGCCGGCATT
>CAYRBY010000032.1:19976-21172 GCA_964422635.1 uncultured bacterium | reverse complement strand
ACGGAAGAAGCGTAGCTCGGCTTTTTCTTTTTCTTGCCGTCTTCCTCTTCATCCTTCGGCTTTTCAGAAACCACGCATTCAGTAGTCAGGAAAAGACCGGCAATGCTGGCAGCGTTCTGAATTGCGGTGCGCACGACCTTGGCGGGATCGATGATCCCGGACTGTACGAGATCTTCGAAATCTCCTTTGTCGGCATTGAAACCATAGCTGGTTTCCTTGCTTTCCAAAACAGTCTTTACAATAACAGAACCGTCAAAGCCGGCATTCTTCGCGATGCGGCGGGCAGGTTCTTCCAGAGCGCGGCGGACAATATCCGCACCCGTGGCTTCATCTCCCTTGAGCTTCAACGAAGCCAGGCTGGCAATGGAGCGCAGAAGCGCTGTACCGCCGCCCGGGACAATACCTTCTTCAACAGCGGCCCGCGTTGCATGAAGAGCATCTTCAACGCGTGCTTTCTTTTCTTTCATTTCAATTTCCGTCGCAGCTCCGACCTTGATTACAGCCACACCGCCCGCAAGCTTCGCGAGACGTTCCTGGAATTTCTCGCGATCGTACTGGGAGTCCGACTTTTCAAGCTGGCCGCGAATTTGATCGCAGCGCGCCTTGATGTCTTTCTGCGCACCTGCGCCGCCGATGATGGTGGTGTTGTCTTTATCGATCACAACGCTCTGGGCTGAGCCCAGCGCATCGGTGTCGACATTTTCAAGCTTGATGCCGAGGTCTTCGGAAATGAAACGGCCTTTGGTCAGGATGGCAATATCTTCCATCATGGCCTTACGGCGGTCTCCAAAACCGGGGGCCTTTACGGCCGCAACCTGAAGTGTTCCGCGGATCTTGTTAACAACAAGAGTTGCCAGAGCTTCAGCTTCCACATCTTCCGCAATGATCAGAAGAGGGCGGCCGAGACGGGCCACTTTTTCCAGCACAGGCACAAGGTCCTTGATGGAGCTGATCTTCTTTTCATAAAGGAAAATGTACGGATTCTTAAAGTGCACTTCCATGCGCTCAGAATCTGTGACGAAATACGGGGAAATGTAACCGCGGTCAAACTGCATACCTTCCACAAGCTCAAGATCCGTCTTGAGTGTTTTGGATTCTTCGACCGTGATGACACCGTCTTTGCCGACTTTATCAATGGCATCTGCAAGAAGGTTTCCGATGCTGGCGTCGGAGTTTGCGCTGATGTTTCCGACGGC
>CAYRBY010000032.1:0-19876 GCA_964422635.1 uncultured bacterium | reverse complement strand
AAGTTGTTTTGCCATTTGAGAGTTCTCCTGTTAACGAGTCTGTGAAAAGCGCTGTAAAATCGAATGCGTCAATCTGCGCCTTCGTCCTGAAGCTCTATAGCTTCAGGACTCCGGCTAAAACTTGACGTTTTAGCCTTCGTAGACAGCGACGAGGTCGCTTTCTTTCAGAATCTTGTGCTTCTTGCCTTCGATCGTAAGATCATCGCCGCCCCATTTCCCGAAAATAACGCGGTCGCCCTTTTTCACTTCAATGGGCTGAACCTTGCCGGATTCGAGCGTCTTGCCAGAGCCCACAGCAATGACCTTGCCTTCAGACTTTTCTTCCTTGGCTGTATCCGGAAGAATGATACCGCCTTTTGTTTTTTCTTCGGCTTCCAGAACTTCCACAAGAACTCTGTCACCCAACGGACGAATTTTCATAACAACCTCCTGATTGAATCTGTGTTTTTGACAATTTTGAAAATGAAATTCAAAAGCTAAGCGCTAATTAAAAACCGCCCATGCCACCCATACCGCCCATGCCGCCCATTCCACCGCCGGGCATTGCAGGAGCCTTGTCTTCTTCGCTCGGAATTTCGGTGATCAATGCTTCCGTGGTGAGGAGAAGAGCGGACACGCTCGCGGCATTTTGGAGCGCGCTGCGAGTCACTTTTTTCGGGTCAATAATGCCTGCGGCCACGAGATCCTTAAATTCGCCGGTCGAGGCGTCGTAACCCACATTACCTTTTTCGCTGAGAACCCGCTGAACAATCACGGAACCCTCATCGCCCGCGTTTGCAGCAAGCTGACGGAGAGGTTCTTCAAGGGCGCGGCGGATAATGTCAGCGCCGACCTTTTCATCGCCTTTCAGCTTGAGGCCTTCAATAGCGGAGCTGGCGCGGATCAGAGCTACGCCGCCGCCCGGGACAATCCCTTCGTCCACGGCTGCGCGCGTTGCATGAAGCGCATCATCAACACGGTCTTTCTTTTCTTTCATGGCCGTTTCCGTTGCGGCACCGACATTGATGACCGCCACGCCGCCTGCGAGCTTTGCAAGACGCTCCTGGAGTTTTTCTTTGTCGTATTCAGAATCCGTGTCTTCGATCTGCCGCTTGATCTGAGCCACGCGGCCGTTGATGTCCGCGCTTTTTCCAGCACCTTCAATGATCGTGGTGTTTTCCTTGTCAACCGTGACGCGTTTGGCGCGGCCAAGGTCTTTCACCGTGACATTTTCAAGCTTGATTCCGAGGTCTTCGGTGATGGCTTTGCCGCCCGTAAGAATGGCAATGTCTTCCAGCATGGCTTTGCGGCGGTCGCCGTAGCCAGGTGCTTTTACGGCGCAGACATTCAGTGTTCCGCGGATCTTGTTGACCACGAGAGTCGCAAGGGCTTCGCCATCAACTTCTTCAGCAATGATGAGAAGCGGCTTGCCTGACTTTGCGGCGGATTCAAGAACCGGGAGAAGATCCTTCATGGCGGAGATCTTTTTCTCGTGGATGAGGATGAAAGGTTCTTCGAGGATGGCTTCCATGCTTTCCGTGTTGGTTACAAAATACGGAGAGAGGTAACCCTGATCAAACTGCATACCTTCAACAACGTCGAGGGTTGTTGCCGTGCTCTTGGCTTCTTCAACCGTGATGACGCCGTCCTTGCCGACTTTTTCCATGGCTTCGGCAATGAGATTTCCAATTTCGGTATCGCCATTCGCAGCAATCGCGGCAACCTGTGCGATTTCTTTTTTGTCTTTGCCGATAGGCTTGGAAAGTTCTCCAAGTTTTGCAGTGACGGCTTCAACTGCTTTTTCAATGCCGCGCTTGAGGGCCATGGGATTGGCGCCTGCCGTGACATTCTTGAGACCTTCGCGGTAAATGGCCTGCGCGAGAACTGTGGCTGTAGTGGTTCCGTCACCGGCATTGTCTGACGTTTTGGAGGCCACTTCCTTCACCATCTGAGCGCCCATATTTTCATAAGGCTCATCAAGTTCGATTTCCTTGGCAACGGAAACGCCGTCCTTGGTGATGCTCGGAGCGCCGAACTTTTTATCAAGAACCACATTCCGGCCCTTTGGACCGAGTGTGACCTTTACGGCATTCGCGAGCTGATCCACACCGCGCTGAATTGCACGACGTGCTTCTTCGCTAAATAAAATCTGCTTTGCACCCATTGTAAAACCTCCTGTTTATTGTCTAGTGATGTACCGCTTAGGAAAATGAGAACTGAACGGGTAGGTTAGCACTCATAATGCGTGAGTGCTAATGCGTCATTCTAGTCAGAAAGGCTCGAAAATCAAGCAGGAATTTTGCGGGCTGAGCCTCGGTTAGCGGCGTGGGTGCTGCTCTTCAAAAAGAATCCGGAGCGACTTGAGGCAGAGGGATGAATCCACAAGATTGAAACTGCTGACCAAGGGGGAAAGCTGCTTCGCAAATCCTCCCGTAGCAATGACTTGCAAATTATCCCCATAGTTATTTCGAAACTTTTCCACAAGGCCGTCCGTCATGGCGCTGTAGGCTTGCAGAATTCCGGTCTGAAGACATTCAATGGTGGAACGCCCTAGAAAGGGAAGCGTCTTTTGGGGAAGGCGGGCTTTCTTGGGAAGCATGGCCGCACGGTTTAAAAGCGCCTGATAGGCGAGTTCTGGCCCTGGGATAATCATTCCGCCCTGGAAAACTCCCTTGGCATCCACATAATCTGCTGTAATAGCAGTTCCGTAATCCAAGATAAGGAAGGGGGGCTTGTAGAGGCGCAGTGCGCCGTAGATGCAGACTCGGCGATCCATTCCTAAGTTGCTGATGGACTTGTATTTGTGGCTTATATTGACGTGTAAATTCTGTCCGGCAACCCAAAGACATGTGTTTTTAAAGCGCGAAAGCCCGTTTTTTATTTTAAGGGTCGTTTCTGGGACGACGGAGCTTATGACGACGTTATTGTCTTCTCGTCCCCCACTTTTTAGCCAAAAACCAATCTTTTTTGGGATATCGTTCGAAAGGAAGGACCCCAGAGGGTGAAAGCGCCCCTTTTCAACTTTACCGCAGGAGACGGAGGTGTTGCCAACGTCAAACAGAAGAAGCATACAAACCTTTCACGTCATTTTTGATTTGATTCAGGATTTTTGAGAAGAGTGTTTCCCGGTCCCAGTTTTTTTTTGTCTCAAGCGCGATCGATGTTGCTGTTGGAAGCAAATCCTCCGCAGAGCTGTTGACGTTAAGCCCGACGCCGACCACAACGGCATTGAGGCGTGACGGGCTTGAGAGCGCTTCCGTCAAAATGCCGCATATTTTTTTTCCATCGACAAGCAGATCGTTAGGGCGTTTGAATTCCGGGCTGATCGCGCATGTGTTTTTGAGTACTTCAGCAACCGAACGGCAGGCGATCTGAGTGAGCATGGGAGCCTGGTTAACCGGAATATCGGGCCTGAGCAGCAGCGAAAACAAAAGATTCTTCCCTGCAGGAGAAACCCATGTTCTTCCCGGTTTGCCGCGCCCTTCCGATTGGTAGTCAGCGATGACGACAAGCCCCTCAGCGCGACCTTCTTCGGCGTAACGGAGAAGAAGCGTATTGGTGGAGGGCAGTTCTTCGTGGCGTTCGATCTGAATTTCGAACATGTCAGGCAGTGATGACGCGCGGCAGAAAAGCGCTGAGTCCGGTTACGATTTCATAAGGAATGGTGTTTGCCCAGCGGGCAAGATCTTCGGCAAGAATTATTTGTCCCATGTCTTCGCCGATCAGTGTGACTTCGTCGCCGATCTTTGCACGAGCATCACCGAGATTAAACGCCGTATAGTCCATGGATACACGGCCGGCAACAGGAAACATTTGACCTTGGTAAAGAACCTTGGCCTGTTTAGCGGCCGCAAACGGATAACCGTGGCTGTAGCCAATCGACAGCAGCCCGATGGTGCAGGGCTTCTCGGCAACAAAGTCTCTTCCATAACCCACAGATTGCCCTGTTTGCAGGCGTTTCAAGGAGATGATGCGGCTTTTCAAGCTCAGAACTGGAAAAACCTCTGCCGTGTTTCTGAGCGATTCATCGGGGTAAAGACCGTAGAGCATAAGCCCAGGCCGGATCATGTTGAAAACGGGCGTTCGGATTTTTAATGAACCTGCGCTGTTGGCCGCATGACGGAGCGGAAACACAATCCCTTTTTTCTCCAGAGCCTGGAGAAGCAAAGTAAAATCTCGGACTTGGCTTTCAGTAAAGCCGTCTTCAAGTTCCGCAGTCGGGAAATGCGTGAATAGTCCCTCCATGAGAACCCCACCGAGGTCTGCGATCATTTCGATAGTCTTCAGCGCCTGGCCAAAAGGAACTCCGAGCCGTCCCATGCCCGTATCCACTTTAATGTGAATGAGTGTCTTTCGGTTTTTTGCCAGCGACGCTTCAGAGATGGCGGCAGCCTCTTCATAACTGGAAACACTTAGCGTCACGCCATCAATCAGGACAGATGGGATTTCATGAGGAAGAAGACGGCAGAGAAGGAAGACGGGCGCCGGTATTTTGTGTTCTTTTAGTTCTAGAACTTCCCGTATGGAAGAGACGCCGAGGTAGTCGACATGAGGTGCTAACCTGCGTGCTGTTTCGCGAAGCCCGTGGCCATAAGCGTTGGCTTTGACGATGGCCATGACCTTGGTCTGGGAACTCTGAAAACTCCGCATAACCTTGAGGTTGTCCACCATCCGGTCAAGCCGGATTTCAACCCAGGCCCCTGAAGCAATCTGCGAAGAAAGGTCAGCAATGGGAAGCGGCATGGCTTCTCCTTTCTTCGGCTTCAGACAGGCGGAAGTAAAGGGGAATCTCTTCCTGGGGTGTTTTTAGTTTCTGGAGAAAACGGGGAATTCCGGAAATGACTTTTTTCTTCTCAAAGCCTTCAATCAAAGGGAGGGCTGTGGGGGTCCAGGTCCGGGCAGGCAGTGCCTTGAACTTGAGGCCCCGTTCTTCGAGTTTGCTGCGGTAATTTTGCAGCACGTCTCCGGCAATCCAGACGCCTTCAGGAAGGCTGGAAACCCAGGATTCATAAGTGTGAGCAGCGGCCGGCCCCTGGGAGACCCAGCGGCCTTGCTCCGCGCGGTAAAGGCGCGAGAAGATTTTTTCTTTTCTTCCATCCAGGGCAACAGCCAGCGTTTTACCCGGCTGCACGGGGATTGCCGCCGCAATCAGATCCATGCTGGAGGCGCCATAACAAGGTTTTTTCTGGATAAGGCGGAAAGCTTTTAAGGTCGCGAAACCGATGCGCAGACCTGTAAACGAGCCTGGGCCGCGGCCAATCAGAAAAGCATCAATGTCAGCTGCCTTGATGCGGGCCCGGCGAAGAAGCTGGTCAATCATGGGAAGGAGATTTTCCGCATGCTGAAGAAAACCTTTCAGACGTTTTTCCTGGGGCTTGGCCTTGCCTTTTTTAAGGACAACGCTCAGCACAGGACTTGATGTTTCAATAGCCAGAAGGTTCAGGGACTTTTTCTTCACGAGGGAAGCTCAGGAATCTTTCCGAGGATTCCGGAATAGCACATCCGGGTGACGTATAATTTCCTTTTTCAGAGGGTTTGTAAAGGGAGAATTTGGAGTTTCTCTGGGACAAAGCCGCGGCTGGGCGGTTTGCGCTCCGGGGAACGCCAGCCTTCCTAAAAGAGGCGGAAAGCTTTTTTAATGAAGAAAGGGGGGAAAGGCGCCGATAAAATTCGGGAACCTATTCTATCGGGAAAGGACATGTCCTCATGAATTATCGCAAGAATGATGAACGTATTTTCGCGGTTTTTGGCACGCTCTCGAACATGGTGGTTTTTCTCGCCTTTGTTCTGATTCTTGTTTATCACTTCTACGAGGGGAATGCTCTCTACCGTGATTTGGCGATCTGGGGACTTGTTCTGTCGGTGTTCTTCAAATACCAGATCCTCCTTCTGAAGATCTACATTATGGAAATCCGCATTTCCAACCTGATGAATGTGGGCCGCCGTCCAGGCAAACTGACGATGGGCATGGGGAATGTTGCGATCCTGATTTATTCGATTGTTTTCTGGCTGGCGGTTTTAGGATGCCTTTTGGCCTTTTTACCGCAGGGCTGGAGACCGAACTTCAATTTCCCGATTCACAGCGTTTAAAGCCTGACCTCAGACCTTCTTTGCGGCAGTATCCAGAAGCTTGCAGACTGTTTCCTTGCTGTGCTCTTCGCCAAAGACTTCATGCCACACTTCAGGCGATTCCATGGAAAGGTAAAGCGTCACGTTTGGGGCACGCTTGCGCACCTCACTGACCATGAAACGGTACAGTTCTATTCTCCGCGGTTTGAAATAGCGCATTTTCCCATCCATTCCCCGGATCCACTCACCTGCGGGGAGCGTTGATTTGGGAAAGCGGTTTTCCATAATGGGTTTCAGTTCGGGCATAAACCGAAGGCATCCCAGACTTATCCACGCAATCCGTTCCTCTGGAACTCCGTCGAAAATTTTTTGAAGGGTCGAAGAGTAAGCCCTCTCGCATTCCGGCATGTCCACAAGAGGGTCAAAATGAAAGCCGACGCGGTGGTCCGTCTTTTCGCAGATTTCGGACGCCGCGGCAAGACGTTCGTCCAGGGTTGCTGTTTTGTGTTCTTCCTGTTTTTGGAGAGCTTCCATATTTACGGACCACGACACAATGGCTTTACCGGAACTGGAAAGTTTAAGCATGCGTTCAATGTTGTTGCTTTTGGTTTTCAGTTCCAGGGCCGCGTTGGTTTGTTTCCTGAAAAACGGGACAAGCAATTCGGAGAAACCTGTGATGTGATCCAGGGAGAGGGAGTCTGCGAGCTGGCCTGTGCCGATCCGGAAAAAGCGTTCCGGGCTCGCTGATAAAAATGTCTGCAGGTTTTCCAGCATCTCCGGAACATTCACAAAGACGGTCAGAAAGGGATTCGTCAGATAAGCCTGCAGAATGCAGTAACTGCATTCCAGGTCACAGCCTTCGGCCACATGAAGCGTGTAGTAGTCGCAGGAGAGGTATTGCTCTGCTTCAGGAAAAGGCTTGAAAGAACGGCCCTCGTCTACGGTCAAGAACAGGGTTCTTTTCCCTGCTCCGATCGGGTCGGCTTTGCGCTTGGTTTCCTCCATGGCGGAGCGTACCGTTTCGACCTCTTCAACGGGAACGCCTGGAAGCCGGGCAATAATTTCGGAGGTGAGCGGCCAGCCCTTGGCTTTTTTATCGAGAAGAATTCTTTCAGGTGTGTAGAGTTTCACAGGGCGAATTCCGGAAAACGGTTTTTGATTTCATCGAGTTTTCTTTTAAGCGACCCGGCTTCTTCATGAGGTCCGCGTTTTTCGGCTCCCGCGAAAAAAATCGCGGACTTCTCCGCGAGCATGGCCAGCGCGCTTTGAGTCTGTAACGGATTCAGAAGTCCGCTTTCAAGCGTTTTGATCAGGGCCCGGATTCGGAAACGGTCCATGGCCGGAAACTCCCGCGACCGCTGATCCGCATGGCCGCCGTATTTTTTAATACCGGGCCTTGTAATCAGTCCAACCGGGCAGGCGGCGGTGATTCTAAGCCACAGTTCATAATCTTCGCAGGCGGGATAAGATTCATCAAAGAGCCCTGTTTCCAACAAAAGACTTTTCTGCATCATAACTGCCGAGGGACTGATCAGGCAGAGGGGCAGGCATTTCTCAAAAATCCAGCCCCCGTACTTCTGGTGCTTTTTCATGGGATTGACGCGCTGGCCGTTCCGGATCCAAAGCTCTTCAGTTTGGGCAATGCGGTATTCGGGATGGCCGCGAAAGAAGTCCCACTGGGATTTCAGTTTCCCGGGGAGCCATTCATCGTCGGAATCCAGAAACGCTACCCAGGTCCCCTTTGCTTTTTCAATGCCCCGGTTGCGGGCTGCGGCCGGACCCTGGTTGGCCTGCCGTATCAAGAGGACAGAAGGAAATTCACGCGCCAGCCATTCGGAGGTCCCGTCTGTGGAACCGTCATCCACGACCAAGACCTCGTCCGGGTCCGGTTTTTGGTCCAAAACGGAGCGAAGTGCCCGGGCCAGAACCGTGCGGCGATTGTAAGCAGGGATGATGACACTGACGGTATTCATAGAGTGTCTAATATAACACAGCGGAGGAAAGTTCGCGCCGCGGGTTTTCGCGCGTTGACAGGCCTTCCGGGGCTTCCTATACTACAAAAATCTATTTCCCAAGATTTTTCACCCCGGGGACATCATGAAAAAATTTACCCAGCTTTCTCTCGAAGATTATCTTCATGAACTTTCCAGCGACAAACCTGTGCCGGGCGGCGGCAGTGTTTCAGCTTACGTTGCGGCGCTCGCGATGGGGCTTTCTCAAATGGTGATCCGGATTACTTTAAACCGCAAAAAGAAAGCCGGCCTGAATCTGGATGAAGAGGCGCGCGAAGTCGAACGGCGCGAGACCCTTGAAAAAATTCTGAACTCCCTTGAGAAAACAAAGCGTGATGCGTTTCAGATTGTAAACCTGGATCCTGAAGTTTATGAGCAGGTCAATAAAGCCTGGGGCGGGGACGCGACCCAGATGGAAGACGCACTTCAAAACTCTTTCCGTCTTCAAGCCGACCTGGTCTTTCTGGTGGTCATGGCCCGCGAGTGGAATGCGATTCTGCTTGAGCGTGTGAATGGCTCTATCAAAAACGATTTATCGGTCAGTGAGGGGCTTCTGGAGGGCGCGTTTCATGGCGCTTATCACACGGCTATGATCAATGTGAAATACATGAAGGATGCGGCCAAAAAAGAAAAGGCCGAAAAAACACTCGAAGAACTCAAGCACCGTTTTGAACAGGGGAAGGTCCATGCCAGTGAGCCAAGCAAAGCTTCTTGAAGGCAAGTCTCTAACCACGCCTCTGCAGGAGGAGATCAAAGCCTTTGCAGAAAACTGCCGTGCGAAGGGTTCTGAAGTCCCGGGACTTCTTGTTCTGCAAGCGAACCAGGATCCTTCGTCGTCCTGGTATATCGGTCAGCAGGAAAAGCT
This sequence comes from uncultured bacterium, assembly GCA_964422635.1. GTDB lineage: Bacteria > Omnitrophota > Omnitrophia > Omnitrophales > Aquincolibacteriaceae > ZLKRG04. The sequence continues at coordinate 10,951 of CAYRBY010000032.1, read as the reverse complement.
CGCAGCGAAACTCGGACTGGTTTTTGAAAAAATCGGGCCGGACGTGATCAAGACTCAGGATGATCTTCTTAAACAGCTTGAATATTATGGAACGAATTCAAAAAGCGGAAAGTTTCACGGCATTTTTGTGGCTATGCCTTTGCCCGCGGGCTTTAATGCTGACCGCGTGATGCTGGCACTGGATTTAAAAAAGGATGTGGAGGGGGTGCACCCGGCGAGTCTGGGACTTATTGTGCTGCGCAAAGCGAACCTGATTCCTCCGACGGCTTATGCTGCCTACTCTTTGATCAAGGCATCAGGTGTGACGCTTCGCGGAAAAAAAGCCGCGATTGTGGGGCAAAGCGCGATTGTGGGCCGCCCTCTTCAGCTTCTTCTCGGTGATGAGCGCGTGACGACCACGGTTTGCAACAGCGGAACTTCTTCTGCTGATCTTGAAAAAATTGTTTCCGAAAGCGATATCGTCATTGGCTGCTGCGGCCAGCCTCGCCTCATCAAAGGCGCGTGGATCAAGCCCGGTGCTGTGGTGATCGATGTGGGCACCACGGAAGTGGAAGGTAAACTGGTGGGCGACATTGAATTCGAAGCCGCCGCTGAACGCGCTTCTTATATTACTCCGGTTCCCGGGGGCGTCGGCCCTTTGACCGTGACCATGCTGATGCGCAACCTCGTCCAGGCCTACAAATGGCAGAAGGGGATTTGACGGTTCTTCACGTCATGAATTTATGAGACTCACCGTCAAAGACATCTTCAACAGAAAAAAATCCCGCGAGAAAATCACCGTTCTCACCTGTTATGACTACCTCTTTGCCCGCATTCTTGATGATGCGGGGCTTGATGTGCTTCTTGTTGGAGACTCTCTGGGCATGGTGCTTCTCGGCCATGAGAGCACGGTTCCTGTCACCCTGCGCGATATGCTTCACCACACCCGTGCTGTGAGCCGGGGCGCCAAACGTTCCCTCGTGACTGCGGACATGCCTTTCGGCTCTTACGATACGCCGGCACGCGCGCTTCGCAGTGCGCGGCGGCTTTTGAAAGAGGCCGGAGCGGATGCCGTGAAAGTTGAAGGCGGCGCCAGGATCCGCAAGCAGGTGGAGGCGCTGGTTTCGGCAGGAGTTCCAGTGATGGGGCATTTGGGGCTGACACCCCAGAGTGCAAGCCAGCTTGGCGGTTACCGTGTCCAGGGCCGGGAGCCTAAAGAGGCACAGGAAATCCTCAAAGATGCCGTATTACTAGATAAGCTCGGCGTTTTTGCTTTGGTGCTGGAATGCGTGCCCGCGAAACTTGCAGCCAAAATCACGAGGGCAGTCAAATGCCCAACGATTGGGATCGGGGCAGGCCCGGGAACAGATGGGCAGGTGCTGGTGCTGCACGACATGCTGGGATTTCAGGGCGCAGTTGCTCCCAAATTTGTCCGGTGTTATGCATCACTTGGACGTGAAACAGCGAGGGCTGTGCGCCAGTATCAAAACGACGTCAAGAAAGGAAAGTTTCCCTCTCCTGAGGAAAGCTACTGATGAGAGTTCTTGTCGCAGACAAAGATCCTGAGATCCTCAGCCTTGTCAGCACGCGTCTCTCTGCCCGGGGTTACGAAGTGGTCGAAGTCCGGGACAAGGCCGATGTCCTGCGCTACCTTGATACAGAGCCTGTTGATATTGTTCTTCTTGCGACCGAGGTTGACCGCTATGGCGGTACCTATCTGATTGAACACATCCGCCGGCGTTCCCATCTTGTGACAGTTCCGGTCATTATGATGACGGAAAAAAACAACCTCGCAGAACTCATGATGGGCCAGGACCAGGGCTTTGATGATTTTCTGATCAAGCCCTTTGATGCGTTCACCTTGCAGCTGCGCGTGGCCATGAACATCCGCCGCGCCCGCGACCGCGCCGACGCGAACGCCCTCACACACCTTCCCGGCAACCACGCCATCAGCCGTTACGTTCAGCGCATGATTGAAAAGAACCAGAAATTTTCCGTCCTCTATCTGGATATCAATCAGTTCAAAGCCTTCAATGATGTTTATGGTTTTCAAAAAGGCGATGATGTTATCCGCCACACGGCCCGCATTTTGATTGCCAATGCCAAGACCGTCGTGAAAGAAGGCGAGCACCTCGTGGGCCATATTGGCGGCGACGACTTTGTGGCAGTCATGCATCCGGACTACGAAGAGCCCTTTGCCCGTGCCTTCTTGGACGAGTTTGACCGCATTATTCCCACTTACTATAATGAAGAGGATCAAAAGCGGGGGTATGTGCGTGTCACCAACCGCCGCGGCAAACGCGAAAATATCGCCCTGATGTCGTGTTCAGTCGCGGCCTGCAACAACCTTTATCGAAGCTACACAAGTCTTGCGGAAATTGCGCAGGATGCAGCGCAAGTCAAATCGTTTTTGAAATCTCAGCCCGGAAGTCATTATCTCCGGGACCGCCGTTCCGAACCCCTTCGGCATCTTGAACAGGCTTTCTCCATTTTGGCCCCGGAAATTGAAAAGGCCCGCGCCAAAAAAGAAGGGCAGCAGCCTTTGGGGCAGACGCTTGTGGCGGCAGGGCTGATTACAGAGGAACAATTGACTCTCGCTCTCAAAAAGCAGTTTGAGAGCGGCAAAAAACTGGGGCAGATTCTCATCTCCATGAAGGCTTTAAAGAATGAGGACCTTGCCGCAGTGCTTGAGAAAAAACTCGCGGTTCCTTATTACAATTTGAATCAGAAAGAGCCGGCAAAAGAAGTGATGAGTCTTTTCACGCATGAGTTTATGCGCCGCCGGCGTGTGCTGCCGCTGGAGGTTGATGAATCAACGGTGAAGGTTGCCATGAGCGATCCGATGGACCGTCCGACCGTGGAAGATATTGAAAAGATGACAGGACTTAAACTGATGCCTTTTTTTGCGCTTGAAAATGAATTGGAAGAATACCTCGAAAAACACTCTCCGGAATCGCTTCAGGAGGAAAGGGCCGGCTGATGTATGCCGGACATGGGAGAGATGCATTTCCCCAGCCTCTCCCGCTGAAAGGCCCCTCAAAATGATGAAAACATTTTCTTTTATTTGTCTTACCGTATCATTTTTTCTTTATGTGTTTTCCTTTGCCGCTCATATGGCGTCTTTTCGGGCGCCCCGCGGCGGCTCGCACAAGGCCGCGAACGGTTTTTTGCGGGCTGCTTTCGGTGTCAGTACTTTTTATTTTATTGCCGAAGCCTTCCGCCATCACTATTTCCTGCCCGTGATTCATCTTCCCCAGGCCCTTGCGTTTTTTGCCTGGGCTATAGCGTTTGTGTACGGCATTCTTTTTGCGCGCGCGGAGCGCGATTCATTCGGCCTTATTTTGACACCGCTTTTGTTTGTTTTAACGGGTGCGGCGTGTCTGGCCTTCCCCATTGAAAGCACCTCGATGAAGTATTCCCCGAATGTTTTTTTTGCTGCGCACATCCTCAGCGCTTTTTTTGCTTATGCGTGCTTCACCGTTTCTTTTGCGGCCGGCGTTCTTTACCTCATTCAGCAGCATGAATTAAAAACCCACAAGACGGGAACTTTCTATCATCGTCTGCCTGCGCTTGAGGCATTGGAAAAGCTTATCTTTCAGCCCATGATCCTGGGCGCAGTTCTCCTTTTTACAGCGATCGTGGTGGGTTTTCTCTGGTCGAGGTTCCAATTCGGTGAATTCTGGCTGACGGATCCCAAAACCATCGCGACCTTTTTTATTGTGGTGGCATATTCAGAGATTCTCTACCTCCATTACGTTTTTTCCATGCGGGGCAAACGCGTTGTGGTTTTCAGTCTCGTCGCTTTCGGGCTTATGATTTTTACTTTTGTCGGACTGCGGTTTGTCGAAGGCAGTCACAATTTTCTCCAGTAAGAGGATTTGAAAAATGCCTTTCTTTTCCTACGGCATTCATCATAAAAATACGCCGGTTGAACTGAGGGAGAAGCTTGCCCTCGATGCTCAAAGCCTGAAGCGGGCGCTCGAGTTTTCCAAAGAGCTTTCGGTGATTGAAGAGCTTGTCATTCTTTCCACCTGCAACCGTGTCGAGTTCTATGGGGTTGCCCGCTCTTCGGAGACCCCTGAGATGGGGCTCCGGGCGTTAATGTCCAAAACGCTGGGGCGCTCTTCGGAAGATTGCTTCCGGAGTGCTGAGCTTCGCCGGGGCAAGGAAGCGGTCCGTCATGTGTTCCGTGTTGCCGCAGGGCTGGAATCGCTCGTTGTGGGTGAGAATGAAATTTTGGGCCAGCTTCGAGAGGCCTTCCGCTCAGCGGCGGAGGCGGGAACCACACACTCGCTTCTTTACCGGCTGATGGAGAAAGCCTTGAAGATTGGCAAGGATGTCCGAAGTCAGACGCGCATCAACGAAGGCGCAGTCAGCATCCCTTCAGTGGCAGTGGAGCTCGGAGAAAAAATTTTCGGCAGACTTGCCCGTGAGAAGGTCATGGTGCTGGGTACCGGGGAGATGGGAACGCAGACGCTGAGAAACCTGAAGCTTGCCGGAGCTGAAATCCTTTATGTGGTCAGCCGCGACCCCTCTGCAGGAAAACCTGTGGCTGTTGAATTCGGAGCTTCGTGGCTCTCCATGAACGAATGGGAAAACAAGCTGGGCCAGGTGGATATTCTTATTACCTCAACAGCCTCTCCTGAACCGGTTGTTTCCCGGAGTCAAGTCGAACGTGTCATGAAGGCCCGCCGGCAGCGCCCGCTTTTTCTGATCGATATTGCGGTTCCCCGTGATGTGGAGCCCTCAGTGCAGGAACTTGATGATGTCTATCTCTACAATATCGACGATTTGAAAGGGGTTGCGGAATCCAACCTCTCCTTGCGCGGCTCCGAGGTCAAGGCGGCGGAAAAAATGACAGAAGAAGCCGTGACGGCTTTTACCGGCTGGATGGAACAGCTTTCCGCGCGCCCGACACTTTCACGCTTTGAAAACTTTGTTGGTAAAATTCTGGACTCTGAACTGGAAGAGGCTTTCCGCCGTGCCGGCATGACTGAAGCTGATCAGCTTCAGCTCAAAAAACGCATTCAATCCCAGATCCTTCATTACCCGCACGAAAAGATCAAGGAGGCCTCCCAAAACGGCGGCGTCCGCCGTTACCTTGAAGCCCTGCACTCGCTGTTTAGTCTTGAACGGGTGAAAGAACCTGACCCCAAGCAGCGAGAGGATTCCCCCTCATGAGCCGGAAGATCCGCATCGGTACGCGTGGAAGCAAGCTAGCCCTTTATCAGGCCGAGCTTGTGAAATCGGGCCTTGAAAAACATTTCCCCGAAACCTCTGTTGAAATTGTCACAATCAAAACCTCCGGCGATGCGGGCCGCAGCCGTGAGGTAGACCCGTTTGAAACCAAACGTGTTTTCACCCAGGAAATTGAGCAGGCCCTGCTTCGCGGTGAAGTCGAGCTTGCCGTGCATAGCGCGAAAGACTTGGCCGTGACCCTGCCGGCGGGGCTTCAGCTTGGGGCCGTGCTTCCAAGGGAAGATAATCGTGACTGCCTTTTGACGCGGGATGGAAAAAAGCTCGCCCAGCTTGCTGCGGGTGCACGGGTGGGCACAAGTGCACTCCGCCGCAGTGTTCAGCTCAAACGCATGCGTCCGGATCTTAAAATTGAAGACCTTCGGGGAAATGTGGATACGCGGATCCGCAAGCTCATGGAAGGCGAGTACGACGGGATCGTCCTTGCACTTGCGGGTCTTAAGCGTCTTAATCTCACTGCGCAGATCTCCGAAATTTTTAATCCTGAAATTTTTTACCCCGCGCCGGGCCAGGGAGCCATTGTGGTTGAATTCCGTAACGTGGATGCCTGGCTGGTTCCGTATCTGGCGATCCTCCATGATCCTGTGAGCGGCCGTGAACTTATATGTGAGCGGGCCTTTCTCCGCACCCTTCAAGGGGGATGTCAGCTCCCCTGCGGGATCTGGACTCGGCAGAAGGGGGATGTGATTTTAGGAAGCGCGGCTTTGTTTGCTGTGGACCAGCCCGACGTTGTGGGGGGAGATCTCGAAGGGCCGGCGGATGATCCGGACGGATGTGGAACGCGTTTAGCTGATGCCCTTCTTGAAAGCGGCGGCCGTCAGATTCTGGAGCTGATCCGGAAATCCAATTTTGGGAAAAAAGAATGAAGAGACGCACGCAAAAAGAAGGCAAAGTTTTTCTGGTGGGTGCGGGGCCGGGGGATCCGGGACTTTTGACGCTGCGTGCCCGCGCCCTGCTTGAGAGCGCAGACGTTGTGATTCACGACTGGCTCGTGAGTGAAGGTGTCTTGAAGCATGCTGCGCGCGCAAAAAAAATGGACATGGGGAAGCACCCTTTACGCAGGGGCAGGAAAATAGGCGCGCTTCAGGATGCGATTAACCGTGAGCTTGTCCGGCAGGCAAAATCCGGAAAAACTGTGGTGAGGCTCAAGGGCGGCGACCCTTTGGTTTTTGGCCGCGGCGGGGAAGAGGCCCTGTTTTTAAAAAAGAACCATATTCCTTTTGAGTTTGTGCCGGGTGTCAGTGCGGGCTATGCAGTGCCTGAATACGCAGGTATTCCCGTGACAGACCGCCGTTGGGCGTCACAGGTGACGTTTGTGACGGGGCACGAAGACCCGCTTAAAAACGAATCATCCGTAAATTGGAAAAAACTCGCCGGACTTTCGGGAACCATTGTTTCCTTTATGGGGGTCCGGAGCCTGCCGCGTATTACCAAACTTCTTTCCGAGTCCGGGATGAACAGGAAAACGCCGGTGAGCGTGATCGAATGGGGAACATTGCCGGGGCAGAGAGTTGCCGGAGGAACCCTGGAGTCTATTGCGGGTGAAGCGGAACGCAAAAAAATCGGATCTCCGGCGCTTGTGGTGATAGGCGAAGTGAACCGGCTGCGTCAAGAGCTGTCATGGTTTGAAAAAAAACCTCTGTTTGGGAAAACGGTTTTGATCACGCGCGCCCGCGATCAGGCCAGCCGCTTGAGAATGCTTCTTGAAGAAAAAGGCGCCTGTGTGGTGGAGTTCCCAGCCATCCGCATCCTTCCGCCCGCAAGCTGGAAAACCTTTGATCTGGAAACGGTAAAGTTTAAAAATTATGACTGGGTTGTGTTTACCAGTGTCAATGGGGTGGACTTTGTTTTTGACAGGCTTTCCGAAAAGGGAAAAGATGCGCGCGTTTTTGCGGGCGCAAAGATTGCGGTAATCGGAGAAGCGACGTCGGACGCACTCAAGGCTAAAGGCCTGCTGCCGGACTTGATGCCGCCCGCCTTTCATTCGAGATCTCTTTTTGCAGCGCTTAAGAAAAAAGAGAAACTCCGCGAAAAAAAAATTCTTCTGCTGAGAACGGATCTGGCGCCGGAAGAACTTCGCCAGTCGCTGGAAGGCGAGGGTGCGCACGTTAACGAAATAACGGTTTACCGGACCCGTCCCGATCTGAAAGCTGCGGGTGAACTTCGCCGGTGGATGAAAAATCACGCGCCGGATTTTATTACGTTCACCAGCGCGTCCACCGTCCGCTATTTTTTTGAAGCTCTGGGGCCCCTGAGCAGGAAACTTGAGGCTCGTCTGCTCTCCATTGGCCCCATGACTTCTGAAGCTCTGCGTGCCCGCGGAGTTTCTCCGTTCCGCGAAGCTAAAATCCATACCCTGGAGGGTCTTCTGCAGGCAATCTCGGAAGCGCCCGCTCTCCGCCGCAAAAATAAATCCTAAGCTGTTTGTTTATAAGGCTTTAAAATTCGAGTGCTCATTTGTAAATGATGGGCACGGGTGATAGCCTCTTAATAAGCCCAAACTACGTTCACTTTGAGAGGAGAGGCATGACCCCATCCCGGGAACGCAATCTAAGACTTTTGCTGGTTGAGCGGGATCCTAACTACCTTTACCTCATCCGCAGCATCCTCGAAGCAAACTCACGTTTTCCTTTTCAAATCGATGAAGCCCCGAATGCAGAGGAAGCTGTTGCCAGAATGCGTGAACACCCCTATCACATGCTGCTTCTGGAAGACCGGCTCAGCGAAAACAAGCAGCTTGAAATGCTCCGCCGCATCCAGAGTGAGGCTCCGGATTTTCCCGTCGTTCTTATGACGGATGTGCGTGATGATGCGCTGGCGCGCGAAGCGCTCTTTCACGGAGTTTCAGAACTAATCATCAAAAGCGAAAGCCAGTTCAATGACCTGGCGGCCCGGCTTGAAATGTCATACAGGAATTTTTGTATGGCGCATCCGGGGCTGATGGAAAGCAAACGTATTGTTCAGGAAGCGGAAAGACGTCTTGATGCAGGAGGGGTTCGCTTTGTTCCGAGAACCCCGGAGGTGGACAGCCATCGCGACGACCTCACAGGAATTTACAACCACACCTATCTGCACGACTGCCTTTCGCGGGAATTTGCCGCAGCGCAGCGTTACGGCTATCCGCTTTCCTGTCTCTTTATCGATCTCGATCATTTCAAGGCCATCAACGAGTCTCTGAGCTTTGAAAAGGGCGACCTCATTCTAAAGCAGTGCGCCAAAATTCTTCTGGATAACTGCCGGATGACCGATATCGTTGCCCGTTTTGGCGGTGAGAAATTTGTGATCCTTCTTCCTCATGCGGCTTACGCGGGCGCGCTTGACCTTGCGGACCGCCTTCGCCAGCTGTTGATGAAGCATACGTTTCTTCCTGAGGAATCGCAGGCCCACCTTACGATCAGTATTGGCGCCGCGTCTTTTCCCGAGGATGATGCACGGCAGCGCTTTGACCTGATTGATTTCTCACTAAAGGCGGCGCTTCGTTCCAAGCTTGGCGGCCGGAACCGGATTACACGCTATAAGGATGTCCTCTCGGTTTTTGCGGACGATTTCCCGGCGCTTAAAATGTCGGAAGACAAGATTGTGACTTTCCAGCGTCGTCTTTCCGAGATTTCGGACAATGCACGGCGGGCCTATCTGGAGGCTTCGCGCACCCTGATCCAGACGCTTGAGACCAAAGACAAATTTACGGCGAACCACTCGGTTGTGGTGGCGCGTGATGCCCTCGAAGTGGCGGAAACCCTTGGGATGAGTCCTGAAGAAGCAGAGGTCGTGCAGCATGCGGCGCTTCTCCACGACATTGGCAAGCTGAGTATTCCGGATGAACTGCTCCAGAAAAAGGACAAGCTCACATTTCCGGAATATGAAACCATCAAACAGCATGCTTATTTTGGCTATAAAATTCTGAAGCCCATCAAATTTCTTCAGGAGGAGGCCATTCTGGTGCTTCATCATCACGAATGGTTTAACGGGCAGGGGTATCCCAGCCGTCTCAAAGGGATCGATATCCCGCTGGGCGCCCGAATCATTGCTGTAACAGATACATTTGATACCATGCGGGCATCGGGTTCCCGCTACAAAAAAATCATCTCTGCCCAGGATGCTGTCCGTGAGCTCATCCGCTGCAGCGGCACTCAGTTCGATCCGGTTGTCGTCAAAGCCTTTGTTGATATTCTCAAGAAGCGCGGGGAAATAACAGAAGCCGATTACCCAAAAGACGTTTTGGACCGGCTTCTCTGGGAGTCCACAAATGCACCTGCCGCCCAGCAGGATCCACCCAAGTAATCCCCCAAATTCTGCTTGAGGTCGGGCTCTCTCCCGGAGATAATGATCGGCCGTAAATCCAGCCTGCGGTTTGCCCGCGGACTTTCTAAGGTAAGGTTGATCAGCAAATCTGCTGTTTTTAGACAAACGGTTCATCCCACATGGATATCGAAGCTTTCCCGGAAATTGAGAATTTTCAGAAACTGCCGCGCCAGGTGATCGTCAAGGCGGGCAGTACAAGTTTTGAGGCCAGCAAAGGTGCGGTCCTGCGAGGGATCGTGATCAACAACAGCGGGCATCCGATCCGTGAAGTGCGCGTCAATGTGGTGATTTTGAATGAACGCGGCATGCCGGTGCTGAATACGAGCCTGAGTTCTGATCCAGACGCCCTTCCTCAGGGCGGAATTGCTAATTTCCGTTTTGAATTCAAAGAATATCCCAAGGCCATTATCGATTACCACCTGTACACCCAATGGAGATTCGATGACTAAACCATCCCCTTCGATCGAAGTCCTTATGGAAGAGGAAAGGCGTTTTCCTCCACCAGTCCCTTTCCAGAAATCTGCATGGGTCAAAGATGAATCGGTTTATGAAAAAGCCGCAAAAAACCCTGAGGCATTCTGGGCAGAGTGGGCCAAGGAACTTTATTGGACGACACCGTGGAAAAAAATTCTCGACTGGAAACCGCCGCGCGCGAAGTGGTTTGTGGATGGAAAGATTAATGCTTCCGTAAATTGCGCGGACCGTCATGTGTTTGGTTCCGGGGTGGAGAACCGGCGCAACAAGGCCGCCATTATCTGGGAAGGTGAGCCTGGAGACACACGCACGCTGACCTACTGGGACCTGTACCGTGAAGTGAATCGTTTTGCAGGGGTCCTGAAAAAAATGGGAATCAAGAAAGGTGACCGCGTAGCGCTCTATCTTCCGCTGATTCCGGAACTTGTGATTGCGTGTCTTGCCTGTGCCCGCATTGGTGCCGTGCATAGCGTTGTTTTTGGAGGTTTTAGTGCGGAGGCCCTCCGCGACCGCATCAATGATGCACGCGCGAAGCTTTTGATTACGGCTGATTACGGCTGGCGGCGGGGGAATCCTGTGCCTCTCAAGAAGGCCGCGGATGAAGCGTTGAAAGATACGCCCTCGATCGAAAATGTGATTTTGGTTCAGCGCGGCGGCAGCGCCAGCAACGCGCCGGTTCAAATTCATGTTCAGGAAGGCCGTGACCACTGGTGGCACCGCTTGATGCAGGATGCTCCGGCGTACACGGAGCCGCTTGAAATGGATGCCGAAGACATGCTGTTTATTCTTTACACCTCCGGCACTACGGGAAAGCCTAAGGGGATCGTGCACACCACGGGCGGCTATCTAACAGGTGTTTACGCAACCACGAAGTGGGTATTTGACCTCAAAGACCAGGATGTTTACTGGTGCACGGCCGATATCGGCTGGATCACGGGAC
>CAYRBY010000031.1:17359-22423 GCA_964422635.1 uncultured bacterium | reverse complement strand
GTCTGCCCTCATTATCAAGAAAGCCGCGGTAATCCGCTTTGGCAAGGAGCGCTTCGGCCTTTTTCACAACGGCTTCATCCTTGAGTCCCCGAACGTAACCGCCTTTAAAAACCTCTGCAACCAGCTTGAGCCTCACGTGCGTAAGTGCCATGTCGTAGGCAGCATAAGCAATACCTGTCTGGTTTTCCTTGCCCGGAATTTTCATAAGCTCGGTTTTAAAAGGTTTTGCAGCGCCTTCTTTTTCGTAAACAAGGTTTTCGGGCAGAATTCCCGTATTGACTCCGTTGACTCGAAGTCCGAACTGATCCACCATTTGTTCGAACACGTCCAGCGACCTTGTAATTCTCTCCGTGACTTTCTTCGGGGCACTCAAGGCTCCCCGGTCTCCGATCGGAAAATTGGAGTGGGACAACGCGGCAAGCAAGTCGGCGCTCCACATAAACCCGATATCGGCTGAGCGCAGCCAGGTTCCTACAGGATTAAGCGGCGCTTCCCCCTGGTTGTAGGGCATGCCCGCAGGAGAGCGCATGCTCAAAAGACTGATCTGGGTATCGCGGTAAACCGGGCGAAGCAACGTGCGGCGAAGAAACGGATTGGGCGGAAGTTTGATCTGACGCGGCTGATCCGGCGGCGCCTTTCTCTGCTGAGCTGCAGCCTGCCTCGTCATTCCCGGCATAACCGAAAGCGCTCCGGCCGCTGCCGAGACCCACAAAATAAAATCCCTGCGCGTGGGATCCTGGCCCTGGCTCCTTAACTCCGAACGGGGCGGAAAGACTTTACCCAAGACCCAATCGGGGTTTCTCAGGATTCGCGACCGGGTTTCTTCCAGCCTGCGGCCGCCCGCCGAAAAATGGGCATGAAGATCATTGACCGTCTTCTGCTGCAAAAGTCCGCTTTCATTCAGCACTCCATGAGAAAGCAGTCCCTGAAGGATTTCAAGAGAGCGCAGGACGCTTGCCCGGTCGCGCCGTTCGGTGCTGATTCTCCAGTCCAGAAACTCCAGTATATCTCCCGGGTGTGCGGGGTTGGAATCATACGTTTCCTCTTCATCGAGGCGCTCAAGTAATCTTAAATAAGCAAGCAATGTCTCAACTTTCTCCTGAGGAACTTCGCTCTCTTCATACCAGGCGGTGATAAATTCACTCGGCAAAGACTGATAGGGCACCACAGCGTTCAGCAGCGTATTCCACCGTCTTCCGGTTTTCTCCAGAGTTCTTGCAATGCGGTTCTGAACCTCCCTCATTTCGCGGACCGATGTAACCAGCTGGGCACTGTACTGAAACAAACCCATGACCAGCAGGACTAAAACTGCCGCACCATAAAATTCAAATCCCTGCACAAGGATACTGAATGCGGTAAGGGAAAGCGCTGCAGACAGCGCAAGCCCCGTGAGCAGCCCTGGCCGCATGACCTGCGCGTTCAAAAACCGGTCACGATCCACCCACACGCGTTCCATGGCCTCCTGCCACTGATCATCGAGTGTCACGTAGGCAAAGTCCTCTTGTTCTGCACGGAGTTCCGACCGCACCGGAGCTTCTGACGGCAGATCCAGGGTAAAGGTTGTGCCTTCTCCGGGCGTAGTATCCACAGAGATTTTTCCACCCAGACCCTTTTCGACGGATTCCTTCACAATCGCCAAGCCAAGCCCCGTACCCCGGCTTCCCTTAGTCGTAAAAAAAGGTTCAAAAATTCTGGGGAGAACATCTGCAGGAATGCCGCTTCCGTTATCGCTCACCGTGATTCTCAAGGCCAGACCGCTTGCCTCATCTTTGAGGGGCGTCATTTTCAAAGCAATATGTCGGGGACGGCCGGGCGGGTTATCTTCAGTCGCGTGAGCCGCATTGATGACAAGATTTCGCAGCGCGCGGTACAGTTCCAGCGGATAGGTCCTGATAAAAATGAAACCCTGAGTGTCTTCACCGCGCACTTCAGCTTCCCCTGTGCTCTGAAAGCCGGAAGCCGCGTCTTTCAAAAGCGTCAAAGGACGAAGCATTTTAAGAGGTTCGGCTTCGAGCCCCAGGGCTTGCCCTGTGAACTGATAAATCCAAACGGCCTGGGCCGCAAGACTATGGGCCGCTTTCTCTGCATTCGGATGACCGGACTTGCGAATCAGCTCCGCTTCGGCCTCAATTTTGTCCGCAGAGAAGAAGTCTCTTAAATCCTGAAGCAGCTTAAGTACCACCGCTTCCTTCGCCGGCCCCGGCTGAAGGTCGCGCGCGGAACTGTAGCGGATCTTCAAGGAAGCGTAGGGTTTATAAAAATCTGCCCCGAGAACTTCTTCAACTTTATTCCTGCTGAAGGGATCAATAAACGAATCCACCATTTCCAGAGGCGCCATGATGTTTCCAAGTTCGTGGAGAATCTGGCCGCTGGGGATCTCCCCTTCTGTTTTGACAAGAGCTTCTGTCGGGGTAACGCTTTTAGGGGATAACTCCGGGTCACGGATCTCAAGTTCTTCATCAATTCGATACGCAAGATCCGAAACAAAGGCTTTCTCGGCCTGCGCGGTCAAAGCCCCGTAATTACCTGAAATAAATGCTGTCAGAATCATGGATGCAACATCAAACCCCGCTTTCTGGGCCATCGTATGAAGCGCTGTCTCCACAAGTTTGGGGTCTGCCTGCTCATTGAAGATCAAGTGAATAAGCCGATCCAATGCTTCTTGATTCGCTGTAAGGCCGCCGATCGCATGGACCGCGGCACGCGCAACCTGAATCGTCCCCGGGTCCCTGAGAATCCCCGTCAAAGATTCAAGGTCGCCTTCCTTCTCAAATATTCTGATAAGCCCCAAAAGGATCAGCGCGGGCACTTCGTCTTTCTGGGCAATTTCCCTCAACGCAGGCAGCGCTTCCGCACGCTGCGCATCAGGAAATTCAGCCAGCGCCCGAATGGATGCATACCGGACTTTCTCGCTCGGGTGAATCAAGCCAAAGGCCACGACATCCAAAAGCGCGTGGTGAAGTCTGAGCGGATTCTCGCCGGATAAAACAAGTCCAATGCGGTCCATGAGGCGGATGAGACTTCTTTCCACCTTTGGACCGTCGTTCATCTGCCAGTCACTTAAGTCTCTCACCATCGGGCCGTCTTTGATGTTCTTGGGAACAAAGGTTTCATAAATAGTCAGGTGGTCGAGAATATCTTCGTCCTGGCTCACCGCATCATTCAGGGCGCTGATGCGGCGGACAATTTCAGAATCCGTAATCTCATCTCCTTCCTCTGCGGCGCGGCGAGCAAGATCCGCAAGATGCGCCGCACGGTTCTCTTCAGCGCGGAGTTCAGAACGGGGTTTTCGGGATTCTTTCCCGCGGTAAACCTCGAGGCGCGGCACTCCTGATTCACCGGGAAGCCGGGCCTGCTGCAGATCGATGGTCACGCCTTTAATCTGTCCGTCGGGGTAATACAGCACTTTCCGGACGCCATTTTTTCCAAGGCGCTGGAGCAGCGATCTGTGAAAGGCCTGGGCCTCCGGAGTCTGTTCAACACCCCAATCGGCTTTTTCATACGACGGACCTATTTGAAAAGTTTTGAAGCCCTGGTTTTTCAGCATCTGGAAAAGCCGGCGGGCCATAAGCATGCCCAGACCGCTGCCGCGCAGAACCGGACTGACATATAAACCGTTTCCCTGAAGACTCAGATTATGGGTGTCGGCCTGAAAGGCCCAGGCTGCTGCCGGCTGTCCGCCGACATAGGCAATCAAGACATCGTTCTCCAAATCCCAGTGAACAGCGCCTTCGGCGTCCGCGTATCGGTCAAAAAAGGCCCACTCAGAAAAAAGATCTGATTTCTCAGCTCGTCCCAAAACCGGGTAAGGTGCCTTCAGACCTGCCAAAAACAAAGGTTCATCCTGCGTGAAATCGCTGCCCATAAGGCGGAACTCGACACCGTTTCCGCGGACGATCCGGCGCAGCGCCTCGCGAACCTCTTCGCGTTTTTGCGTTACCTGCTCCGCATCACGCTCCAGCAGGCGCCGTTCGGACTCCTTCAGAGCTCGTTCCTCTGCAGTTCCGCTATCGTACAGGGAAGCGCTGATGAAGAATTTGCGGCGCGCGCGGTCAAAAAGGTTTAAGGCTGTCTCCATGCGTCCGGATGCGGCTTCACTTTGGCCCTCACGATAGTCCAAAAGTCCTGATTGCCGAAGTGCCTGCGCCCGCGTCCAGCCGCTGATCGCATCGGACCTGCCTTCAGCTTCAATCCTGTCGAGTTCCGCAATCGCCCTGGTCAGAAAACGTCCCGCCTCTTTCGAATCGCCCTGATCACGAAACCAGACAGCCCGGCGTATGTAATTGGCGGCCAGCAGATTCCCAAGATTTCTTTCAAGAATAGCCCTGCGGTGCAGGTAAACAGGAAGTATCGCCCGGCCGCGGATTCTCTGCATCAACCGGAAAGCGCTCTGAATTTTGAATTCAGCCTCCTCCAGCAATGCAAGGTCGGCGTCAGGCGTGTGCTGGTCTCTGCGGGCACGCTTCAACAAGCTGACCGCACGGTTGAAGTACTTCTTTTGCACCCCGTTGCTGTAGCGGATTCTTTCCGGCTTGCCCTCATACAAATCTTCGAAGTCCCCCGCTTCGAGATCATTTCTTAGCTCAGAGCGGTCCGCAGGCTTTTCAATAACCGTGAGCCTCTCGTGGCCTAAAGACCAATAATAGGTGTAACCTGCCGCGCGGCGCATCGCCAAAATGCGCTGCATGAGTACCCCGGCGGACTCCGGCTTTTCCAGGGGATCAAGAAACGTTTTTTCACCCGAGGCATCCACCATGACTATGTTCTTCAAAACGCCCTTCTTCAGACCACGCTGAACATCTTCCAGAAGAACCTGCGCTTTGTGGTAATTGTCCGCCAAATTGACACGCTTTTCTGATTCCCACTTTTCCTGCAGCTGACGAGCCGCCTCGCGCTGGCTTTCGAGTTCCTGGGCGCGCTCAAGAAACTTCCCGGTGATCAGGCGGATCTGCTGCTTCAACTGCTCCGCGGTCGGAGGGTTTTTGGTAATCGACGGCATGGGCGGAGCCTCAAGGTCCGCATGCGTAAAGAAATTCTTGTACACCTCCATA
Organism: uncultured bacterium; assembly: GCA_964422635.1. Classification (GTDB taxonomy): domain Bacteria; phylum Omnitrophota; class Omnitrophia; order Omnitrophales; family Aquincolibacteriaceae; genus ZLKRG04. The sequence continues at coordinate 17,372 of CAYRBY010000031.1, read as the reverse complement.
AAGCTGACCGGAA
>CAYRBY010000031.1:0-17259 GCA_964422635.1 uncultured bacterium | reverse complement strand
TCAAGGTCCGCATGCGTAAAGAAATTCTTGTACACCTCCATAAAGCTGACCGGAAGATCCAGCTCTACCCTGAGGCGCTCCATAAGGCTGAATTGAAAGACATGCGTCATTTCATGTCCGCTGAAGCCTTTTGAGAAAGAGTTGAAAAGAAACGCACCCGCGGAAGCAACAAAATAGAAAAGCACGCTGCTGATCACAGTACTTACAAAACGGGGCAGGGTCAAATTCCCATAATAGGCAAGAAGAGAAGTGTCGTAAACCGCTGCTGACAGCGCGACCCCCGGAAAATAAAAGTGCATTTTGTTGGCAAAAATCAGCTGCTTGAGCTCTCCTTGTTCATCGTCTACAACGATCGACGGAACACCGGTCGCAATGATAAGAAGATTCAAAACCGCCACACTCAGAAGAAAGAAGTGGCCCGGAAGCCGGAGAATATTTCCCCTCAAGAGGTCCTTGAAAAAACTTTTGATGTTGCTCAGAAAATTTCCCCATTGCGCCCGATAGAACTTCCCGATAGGCAGATAGCGCTGGTTTTCGACCCGGATCCCGCTCTGCTCGGCAAATTTTCTGACAAAGGCGCTGTAAGAATCAGCGTCTTTGCTCTTGGCCTCAGGATTGAAGGGATTTGTATCGATCAACGCCGTCATCCGGGAACGGAAATCCAGAATTCCGGCACGAACGCTGTTCGCTAACGGGTCAAGGGGCTGAGAAGCAATCCCTTCGCGGAAAGCTTCATAATCCAGCGATCCAAACTCGCTTACCAGGAGCCGCGTTTCCGCGTTTCCATAATAGCGGTTCAGCCGTCCGATCAAGGTATTACGCAGAGTCTTGGCATCGGGAATCAACGAGGGATGCTCACGGTAGATCTCTGCCAAAAGACCGCGGACCCGGGAACGCCACTGCTGTGACGGGTCCTGATAAAACGATTCCTGAAATTTCTCGTCGTAAGCGGCACTCGCAGCCAAAAGCTCAGAATAGCGATCGCCGTTTACAACACCTTTTCCTTGGATGATCGCGTGATCGAGAAGCTGTACAAGCGTTGGAATGTTGTCGATTCCGGAAGACAAGGGAATCTTTTCCGGCAATGCCTGTCCCAGAAAAGCATGAAACTCTGATAGCAGCCCCTGCCCCATATCAGGACTCAAGAGGTGGTAGCCGATTTCGGCGGAAATCCGGTCTCCGCGGAGTACAAGCTCCAGGCTTATATTGCCGGCAATTTGCCCATCACTCCGGCGCATGACGGCATAATCAAGAGTATTCCAGGAAAGCTGATAACCTTGACGGATCACAAGTCCATCCAGAGCCTGTTTCATCGCCTCATTGGCAGCGCTAAGAAGCTGTTTCTTTTGGGCGCTGTCCGTAATGGGCAGAAGTTCCTGGATCTTTGTCCGAACTTCCGCAAACCGTCTTAAGGATTCCTCTTCTGTGACCTCGGGCGTATCCGCTCTTAACTCCGAGCGCTCGGCAGGACCATGAAACAAGGTCAAGCGCAGAGAGACCGGCCCTTCAAAATCCGGACGGTTTCCAAAATTAAAACGCTGTGCCGCACTCATGATTTCTTGCAGAGCGGGAACCTTCTCGCCTCTTTGATAAACTTTTTGCCGTCCGATCCAGATACTGACAATCTGACTCGGAATCAGTTCCAGGGCATGCAGCGCCGTATTGACAAACTTTTCAACGGGAAGACGCTCCCCCGGCTCAGCCCTGAAAAGTTCGGGAACATCAATCTCAGTGCGAAGGATTCCATCCCCGGCTTCTGTGGTTGTAAACATGGGAGCCGGAATCGTTTTTTTGTTAAGCCGCTGCCGAAGTTCCTTGCGTTCATAGTTCATGAGGATCGCTCCCATTGCCAGGACATAAAGTCCCGTAAACATCACGGACGCGAACAAAGCCTGCCCCAAGGAAGGCTGGGGAACAGCCTGGGTCCGTATGCCCGCCAAAACAGCAAAGAACAGCAGCGGCACTGAATACCAAAACATTTTCCACGGCGTCTTGATCGGCTCTTCGAACAGAATCTCTGCGCGCTCATCCTCAGGATTTCCGTGTTCTCCACTGCTCCTGAGTTCCGCACGGGAAGCCGTGCTTGAAAAATAGCGTGTAAATTCCTGAGTCAGCAGTGTTTTGGAAGCTTCTCCCCGGAGCCACGCAGCCGGGACAGAGTCTCCTGGAGAAAAGGCCTTGGCCGCTTCCCACTGAAGAACACCGGAGACAGCCGGCAAACGGGCCACGGATTCTGCGGTAAGACGATTTTGCTCCTTGAGCCTGTAAAGACGATCGATGAAATGATTCAGACGCTCATTCCAGCCGGCCTTGCGGTCAAGCCTTTCGTTTTCGTTGAGCAGACTCCAGAGCGATTCATCAATAAAGTGGGTGTAAGCTCCGCCCTCATGCAACCGGCTTTCTTCAGCCAGGCTGCGCAGGAGAGCATCACGCCATTCTTTAAAAAGAACCTTGATGCGGGAGGGGTCGTTTTTCATTCCCTCTTTCAGCCGCTCGATCAGCGACTCTGTAAAGGCCTCATAAACATTCACCCGCCTCTGGTTTTTCAAGAAATGAGTTTTCCAACTCACTCCCCCTTTCATAAAGGTCTCATAGCGGTCTGTCTCAGGGAGGCCCGCCACGGCCGGGACAACAACAGCAAAGGAGATTCCCTGCCGGCTCAAGAGTTCCGCCAAAGCTTCAGCATGAAATCCGCCGGCCGCGAGAAGTGCAGAATCGGCGCGTTCTTTTTCCATGGCGGAAAAAAGACGCGAGAGAAAAACCTTGTCGCGAGCAGAAGCGAGTTCATAAAAACGGGACCAGGGATTATCCGAAGACTGAAAAGCCTGCAAAAAAGTTTTCAAAGATTCCGACAATTCAGCTTCTTGGGGAGAATGTTTCTCGGGCGGATTGAGCTGCTCGGGATCTTCAAAAAGTGTCTGGACTTTTCTCCAGGAGGATGGAGAAAGCTCCAGGCGAAGCCACAAAGAAAGCATGTTCTGGATTTCAAAGAGGTTGAGAAGATACAGCGTTTCAGGATCCTCACCGCTCAAACGGCGGAGACTTTCCTTAATAAGAGCCTCATACTCTGAAAGAAACTCCCTGCCCTGAAGACCCCGCAGCTTTTGATCTCTTTCGATGGCTTTCGCAAGCCTTGCGGAAACTTCCGGTTTTACTCCTGAAGCAGACGCTGCTGCAAGCAGCTGCTCGGCATAGGCGGCGGGAGAAAGGACTTCGGTCCCATACGCCTGCCGGGACGAGCCTAAAACATCAGACGCAGAAAAATCCGGATTCCGGGAAAGCTGCGACTCCAGGCGAGCAACGTCTTCACGGAGCTCTGAAGCTTCACGAGAGGTCTCCTCCATCTCGGAAAAAAGCATCGCAATATGAGGATACTTTTTCGGCAAGCTGTTAAAAAGATCACGGGGAAGAATCTCCTTGAGCACAGTGAGGACTTTTTCAAGAGAGCCCGCCTGCTTCTCATCGGCATAAACTGCGCGGACAAGTTTTTTAAGTCCAGGTGAGAATTTGCGCCCCGCTTCCGCGATAAGCTGTTTTTTAAATGCTTGCAGCGACTGCTCTGGAAGCGCCTTTTTCGAGGAGGCTTCCAGAAAGGCATCCACCGAAGCCTCGTAGAGGGTTTCATTTTCAAGCCCCTCAAAAACCGCCTTTCGGTCCGCAAAAAGAGAGGCGGCCGCAGGCCCCGAAATTTCTCCAGCATCCAGATAAGTCTTAAGCGCTTCGCGGAGCTTTTTCTTGTCCGGGTAATGCGAGAGCAGAAAGGAATCAAGACGGCCGGAAACTCCTTCCAGAGCGACAAGCCGAAGCCCCTCGTTCGTGACCAGCGTTTCGGTAAGCCGGCTCATGGCCTGCTGTGCCTGGGGAACCGCGTGAGCATCTTTTAGAAGTATGACAAAACGGGAGGACTGGGGAAAAATCCCGCGTTCTTCGACATAACCCAAATCCGCCGGGACTGTGAAGTTTGAAGGTATCATGCGGGCAGACAAAACAGAGGCCTGGGCATCGGCCGCAAAAGCCTTTGCTTGGGGCAGCGGAAGGAAATCCGGTATGCCCATAACGGCGCAGGTCACAGACAGATAAAAAGCGACCCCGCGCTCCCAGTTTGTGGCAGCTTTTCTCATAGCCCTGTAAGGTTACTGTACGGCCTGCGAAGTTTCAAATAACGCGAAACTCCTGCCTGCCAAAGTTCAGAATTGATCAATCGTGATCAAACGGAAGGCGTCCTCAGGACAGAGGAAATTTCGGGGGAATGTCACCGGGCAGACAACCACTGAAACTTAATGCGATTTTGAACTTTCAGAAAGTGCGGAGCTCCGGAACAATTCCGGGGCAAACCCATTCGACTTTTCAATGCGGGAAGAATATTTCTCGAGTTCTTTCTCGTTGTTCGCGTACGCAGCCTCAAGCTCCTTGATCTGGCGGTCCAAAGTCTGCGGGTCTTTTTTCGGCGCAGCTTCCTTTTCAGCAGCCTCCCCCGCTTCTGCGGCCAGAGTTTCACGTTCCTTTTTCAGACGCTCGAGCTGCAGCTTCTGTTCATCCATTGACCGGGTCAGGGCATTGATTTGATCCGTAAAACTTTCCAGCTCCCCAAGGGACACTTCAGGAGCCTTGGGTTCTGCCGCAGCATAAACAGTTCCCTGTGAAACTGCAAAAAAAACCGCAAGAGAAACTCCGGTGAAATAATTTTTAGATCTCATGCTGCCTCCTGGGGAGTGACGCAGGTTTTAAAATGCACGGGATAAAAACAAAGAAGGCGAGGGATTTTGCCCCTCGCCTTCTCAAAATCAAATCAGGACTTTCGTCCGCATTAGCCTACAGCCACCTGAGTGCCGCTCTCGATGAACTTCTGCGTCATCTCATGCGCGACATCATCCGGGAACTGCTTCGGCGGATGCTTCTTGAAGTAAGCCGACGGACCCCAGAGAATCCCGCCCTCACCGCGTTCCAGCGCCAGCTTGCAGCAGCGGATGGAATCAATGGCAACGCCTGCGGAATTGGGAGAATCTTCAACGGAAAGGCGCATCTCAATGTTCATAGGAACATCTCCGAACAGCTTTCCTTCCATACGGAGAAAACAGACTTTGTTGTCTTTCTGCCAGGGAACGTAGTCACTCGGACCGATGTGGATATTTTCCGGGTCCATACGCTCAGCCGCGACCGACTGAACCGCTTCGGTCTTGGAGATTTTTTTGGATTCGAGTCGAGCACGGTTCAACATATTAAGAAAATCCGTATTGCCGCCTGTGTTGATCTGGTAAGTACGTTCGAGCTTCACGCCGCGCTTGTGGAAAAGATCCGTCAGTACACGGTGCGTAATCGTGGCACCGACCTGAGCTTTGATATCATCGCCGATGATCGGGAGATTTTTTTCCTTGAAACGAGCGGCCCACTGCGGATTGCTCGCAATGAAAACAGGAATGCAGTTAATGAAACCAAGATTGGCTTCCAGCGCGCATTCCGCGTAAAACTTCGCCGCGTTTTCAGAACCCACCGGGAGATAGTTGAGCATGATTTCCGCGCCGGATTCTTTCAGGGCGCGAACCACGTCATCCTTGCCCGCTTCGGGAGTGCTTGCAACCACGAAGGTGTACTTATCTTCGTAGTTTTTCATGTGTTCAGAAACGCCGTCCAGGACTTTTCCCATGCGCACTTTCACGCCAGTCTTGGGAAGATCCTTGCAGAACACGGTGGTGTTATTGGGGAGTTCGAAGATGGCTTCGTTAACATCTTTGCCGACCTTGCGCGCGTCGACATCAAAGGCCGCGACGACTTCGATATCAAAGGGCTTGTAGCCGCCGATATCCCAGTTCATAAGACCAATCGCATCTTTCTCGGTCTTATCTTTATAGTAATAGAGCCCCTGTACAAGTGAGCTGGCACAATTGCCGACACCGACAATCGCGATTTTGATTTTCGACATAACTTCCTCCTAAAGAAGAGTTTTAGCAAAAATTTAAGCCGTGACGACCCTCAAGGCCGATCTCGAATAAGGAATGGATCCCTAATGAAGATAATTCCTGAGTGAAGATTGGATATCATAACGAATTCTTTTTTCAGATGCAAGACTTGACTTAAAAAAACAACACTTGAAATAGATTTTCTTAAAGTGTTATATAGATTCAAGTTACATCATACAGCAAAACGGTTTTAATAAAAATTATAGGACGTTCGTCTTTCGGATGATCAAATCCGTGAGCATTTTCACAAACAGTTCCTGGCCCATCACCGTGGGCGCGCGGTAAAAATCCATCCCGATCGAAACAGCTTTTGCCCGGGCTTCGATATCGAGATCGTACAGAATTTCTGCATTATCAAACAGAAAACCAACGGGAACGACCACAACCTTTCGCTCCCCTTCTGCACGCAGACGCGCCAGCTCTTCCAGAATGTCCGGCTCGAGCCAGGGCTGACGCGGATTCCCGCTTCGAGACTGATAGGCAAGCGACCATTTCACGAGCCCAAGTCTCTCAGTCAGAAGACGGCTCGTTTCCGCGAAGTCTTCCCTGTAATCGCAAAGAGCGCAGCCCTGCGCCGTCTCAACGGGAATCGAGTGAACTGTGAAAATGAAATGCGCCGCCTCCGGATCAAGCTTTGCCTCGCGGATGGTTTCGCGGACTCGCGCGGCCTGGGCTTCTATGAAATAAGGATGTGCATACCACGCCGGCAGGTAATCATAAGTGATTTCATCATCGCCGCAGTTCTTTGATGCCTCAGTCACATTTTCCTTGTAGCGGGCGCAGCTCTCGATCGATCGCTGCACCGCCAGAATAACACCGAGCCCCTTTTTCAGCCCCTTCTCGTGAATCTCCGTAAGAGTGTCTTTCAGAAAAGGGTTCCAGTTGCGCATCCCGATAAAAACCGGAAGATCAAAACCTTGCGTCCGAAGGCCTTGCTCCATGAGCGCTTTTAATTTAAACGCGTGCTGATTGTACGGAGAGAAACCTCCAATGAGTTCGTAGTGATGCTCCACAATCTTCAGTCTTTCTTCAGGAATGGCCCGGCCTTGTGCAACCCTCTGCACAAAGGGCTTCACATCCTCGATCTTTTCCGGACCGCCGAAGCCGATCAAAAGCACATGGTCGAAGTTCATCTCAAAGACTCCAGCGCGCGCGCAGCCTGTTCCTCGGCAAGATGAATACAGTCCGGAATTCCGATGCCGGCATAGGCGTTTCCCGCAAGAAACAAACCGGGCAGAGTGGAAGCAAGCCGGAGTATCTGCGCGGTTTTTTCAAAATGCCCGACGTGATACTGCGGCATTGAGTCCGGATAACGGCCTACACAGGAAAAAAGAGGCTCGCCCTGCAGAGGCACTATCTTATTCAATTCCATCAATGTCATTCTCTCAACTTCTGCGTCCGCAGCCGTCAAGGCTCTGCGCCGCACTTCCCCGCCAAGAAAGGCGCGGAGCAAAACCTTTGCGGCCGGTGCCCGGCCTTCAAACTTCAGGTGAGAAAAAGTGCAGCCCAGCAAACCGCTGCTCTCAGAAGACGGGACCACAAAACCAAAACCGCGGAGATCTTTGGGAAACCGAGACTCCTCAAAAGCAAGGTTCACGGTCACAGAAGATTCGTAAGCGATCGAAGCAAGCTCCCTGGCAAGTTCAGGCGCAGTATCTTTTAACAGCGCAGCCGCTTCAGGGGCACGCAGCGCTATACAGAGCACGTCCGCTTTCAACTCCCGACCTGAAGACAGCACAACCCGCCACTCGGATCCGCTGCGCAGTATTCTTGCCGCAGGATCTCCGGTCAGAAATTCGGTGTCCGAATTTTTTTCCTTGAGCGCTTTAATGAGGGTTTCCATACCGCCGCGGAGCGTGGAGAATAGACTGTACCTCGGGCCTGACGCCTGGCGTTCCGCGGTCTTCTTTTTCGCCTGCGCCTGAAGACCTCGCACCACGCTTCCAAACTCGCGCTCCATTTCCAAAAACTTCGGGAAGGTTGCCTCCAGGCTGAGTGTCTCGGGATCCGCGGAATAAATTCCGCCGATCATGGCCTGCCCCGCTTCGCGAAGCGCCCCCTCACCAAAACGCCGGCGGATAAAAGACCCGGCACTTTCGTCGCCCTTCTGTTCTTTCGCCGGAATAAACGGTTCAAGGCAAACACGAAACTTCGCAGGCCAGCTCATAAGATCAGAACGGAGAAAAGCCCCCAGCCGTGCAGGACCGATCAAATAAAAACCTTCAGGCACAGCCCGAAGCCTGCCCGCGCGAAAAATAAAACTACGCCGGAAATCAGACTGGGTAGGAATCAGGTCTCCGGCAAGTCCCAGACGCTCGCACAAACGCGCAGCCCAGGGTTTATCCATAATGAAGGACTCGGGTCCGGCCTCAAGCAGAAAGCCGTCTTTGCGGGAAGTCTCAATAATACCGCCGAGGCGGGGCGCGGCTTCAATCACACAAACCGAAAAATCCGGCCCGGAGGCGGTTTTAAGTTCGCGGAGACGGTTGGCAAAGGCGAGGCCGGAAATGCCTCCGCCCAGAACAGCGATTCTTTTCTTTGTCATATCAGACAGCCTTAACGGCGGTAAGCGTGGACAAACTCAATGAGGGCCAGAACATTCTCGACGGGGGTTTCGGGAAGGATGCCGTGCCCAAGATTAAAGATGAAACCCGGACGGCCTTCAGCCTGATCGAGAATGGCCGCCGCCCTTCTTAAAAGAAGATCACGGGGACCGCACAAAAGCACAGGATCGAGATTTCCCTGTATCCCCTTGTCATAGCCAATCGCACGCCAGGCCTCATCGAGGGGCACCCGGAAATCCACGCCGATGACATCGCCGCCGGCCTCACGCATCAGAGGCAGATAACCGCCGGTGCCTGTTGCGAAATGAATCACAGGAACACCCGGCTTGATGGCCCGAACCACTGAGCGCGTGTGCGGCAGAACAAACTCCCGGTAATCCTGCGGCGCAAGACACCCCGCCCAGCTGTCAAAAAGCTGAACCACATCCGCTCCGGCCTCCACCTGCGCATTCAGGTATTTTGCCACCGCACGGGAAATTTTTTCCATGAGCGCATGCCAGGCCCCGGGATCGGAAGTCATAAAACGTTTGGTTTCCAGAAACACCTTGGAGGACCCGCCCTCGATCATATAAGAAGCCAGCGTGAACGGTGCGCCTGAAAAACCAATCAGCGGGATTTCCGGCTTCAACGTACTGCGGATCAGCTTCACGGCATCCATCACGAACCCAAGCGACTCTGAAGGGTTGATTTCAGGAAGCTTGTCAACACAGGCCGCAGAATCCACGCTTCCGGAAATAACCGGACCGTCGCCGCGCGTGTACTCCAGCCCCAGACCAAACGGTTCAACAATCAAGAGAATATCAGAAAATAAAATTGCTGCGTCGGCACCGATTTTTTCCTGAGCAAAGACTGTGACCTCTGCACAAAGATCCTTGTTTTTGCAAAGTTCCAGAAACCCCGTACGGGCCCGAAGAGAACGGTATTCCTTCATATAGCGGCCCGCCTGACGCATCAGCCATACGGGCGTCACGGAAGAAGCCTCCCGCCTGCAGGCTTTCATAAAAGGAGCGCTCTGGCGGAGTTTTTTTTCATCCGCAGCATTCACGCTTCTGTTCTGCAGAACATAAACGGGTGCGTCCACTTTGCTCCTTTGCAGCTTCACAAAATTCCGGGCAGCTTCCTCCACGGCATTTTCCATCCGCGGACGTTCAGGTTCAAAATCCACAGGCAGCCCGAGCTCTCTCAGCTTTTCAGAACAGCTGGGCCCGATCGAAACCACAACCGAATCTTTCAATGCTTTGCGGAGCGCAGGTTCCCAGCCCATTTCTGAAGCCGCCCTCAGCACATTCTGCGCCTGAGCAGAATTAGTAAAAAAAACACCGGCTGCTTTCCCGGCAATAATCTCCTGCAAAGCTTCCTTCAAGGGCGCAGTATTCTCCGGCAATGCCCAACGGTAAACAGGGACTTCGATCACACTCGCGCCTCTTTTTTTCAAACCTTGAATCAGCACATCCTGCCCAGCAGACTGCTCCTGAACCGCCACCACTTTTCCCTCAAGCCCGAGCCCCTCTGCGGCGGTGTCGAGCATCTCAAGAATTTCATGAGAGGTTCCCGGTTCAGCAACCGGCAAGGTAGGCTTCAACCCCAGAGCATTCAGCGCAGCTTCCGCCTTGGGTCCCCGCGTCACGATCGTTGTACGCTCAAAAGCTTTGAGCAGTTTCTTTTCATCATAATGGGCTTTAAGGATGTCAAAAAGACAGCGGACGCCCACACCGGTCATCAAAATCAGAACATCGATCTCACCGGCCATCAAACGCTTGCCCAAAGCAAGGGTTTCGGGATTGTCGTGGAGAGGAATTTCCTGAAGGGAGGGTGCTTGAATAGGGATTCCGTCAAAACGCCGGATGAGATCCGTCATTTTGGCAGCTTCCCGGCTTTCAAAAGAGACCCAAACAGCCCCCTGAAAGCCTGCGTTCACGTCTGTTTCAGCGCCAGTGTTTTTCATATAAGATGTTTGTTTATATAGACTTATGAAACGTTAAAAAAGTTCATTTTCAGGCTTGGGATGCCCTGGCAACTGTGCTATATTACCACGACCTGAGGCACCCCTCGGTAGTTACCTCAGAAAGAAATACTCCCGCTTTTTTACCCATTCTCAGAGTTTCCCCGGCAGGTTTAACAGCCCTATCGGGAGAAAAAGCCCTGAACGCCATTCAGGGTTCCTTTTCAAAGGAAAAAACCCGCCGCTTCTTCACGGCGGGTTTTTTTTTGCCGCTCGCCGGAAAAAGAACAAGACACTTTCGCTGAATCCGAAATAGAAGTCAAGAGGCTGGCATGAGGTTTGTGAAAATAACCCGAAGTGCGGCTGGAGGAAAGTTTCTAGTAGGCGCTGATCTGACGGCGCTTTGCGGGATACTGAACAAAAACTTCATTGCCATTGGCGTAGCGCCAATACCCGCCCACCCAAGCGTCTTTATAGGTTTCGCTGAAGTTCATTCCCGTAAAGGTAACATCCGGAGTATTCCGCCAATCGTTGAAAAAACACACGGTTGTCGAAGTGCCTGCCCCGTCCCATTCTTTGGCCTGGGCATACTTCTGCATGGCTTCCCAGTTCAGGTCCGGCGTATAAACGGAGTAAACCCGGTTTAACTTTCCGTCCGGCGTCTTTTCCTTAAAGACACCCTGGTCTTTCATTTCTGCGGCGCGCGCAGAAAAAGATCCCGAACAGAGAAGCAGCCCTGTAAAGAGCAGTACCGTGATTTTCCGCATAAGGACCTCCAGCTCGATCTTTGACGAAGGTGCGCGTGTTTTTATTTAATTGTCCCTGCGCCAGCGCGCCCTTCCACCCGCTGAAGCATCTCCAGTTCCGAAACAAGAACATCCCGAAGAAGCTGAACCTCTCCCTGGGGAGTCTTGACCTGAATCACATTTCCTCCCGGCGATGAACGGTAGGCATTGTTCCGGACCCAAGACAACGCTTCTTCCTGCTTGTAGTTCTTGGCAATGTACTTGCGGGATTCCAAAGCTGCCTGATCCGAAGTGTATTCAATGCCATCATAAATGACGGTGTATCCGGTACCCCGGAAACGATCCATAAGATAGATCAGCTTTGACAGCTCCGACTTTTTCCGGTTCTGATAACGTTTGAACGCTTCCGATTCCTGGACCGGAACAAGCACCGCTGACCCAGGCGGCAGTGAAACAGACTGCACAGAAGGAGCCTCCGCCCCTGCCAGTCCCGCCCAAACCGGAACCATAAAAAGCCCCAGCGCCAAGGCTGTAAAAATAAACTGTGCGGCGTTCATCCATTTTTTCATAACACACTCCTTCTTAATTTTTGAAAATGAAATCAAACTGTTTTTGAAAGCTGTTCAAGGTTGGATGCCGGACCGTCCTGGTTCCAGCCTGCCAGCGAAATGCGCCAGCCTTTGTCCGGCGTTTTACGGAGAACCCAAAAGTGAGTCCCCTTGACCGTATGTGCAAGGTATCCGCCCCTAGGCACAAGCACCTTGGAATACTGACTTGTTAAATAAGCCACGGAACCGCTTCCGCCCGTGTCCGTATCGGTGATTTGAATACTGGCGCTTTGAACATCACGGCTGTTAAGCCAGTCACGCAAAGCATTCTTGCCTGAGACCAGCGGCGCATCCGGAGGAATCCAGCGGATATCGTCTGTGCAAAGTTCCAAAAGGGCTTCCTTGTCGCCTTTCAGCTCTTCATCCATCCAAAGCCTTTGCAGACTTTCAATGGCCTTGAAATCCTGCACCAAAAGCTCGGGCATTTTCCCTGCAGCCCCCAGACTGTATTCGCGGTCAGCGGCCCGGTGCGACTTCAGGAGTGCAACCATCTGTTCACCCCACCTTTGAAAAACGGCCTCGACATTGTCATAACGGTGATAGGGTTCTACCGTCACAGCACCCAAAGACTTCCCATCGCTCTGCCGCTCTGCGACTTCCGCCAGCAAATGACCGGTTTCGCCTTCGAGGATTTTGGCTTCAAAGGCAGCTCCTCCTGTTGCTACAGGAATCCCCGTTCCCGCCCAGTGCTCGCCCACCTGGACTGTTTTTGCGGGCGGCATCAAATAAACAAGTGCAGGTCTTATCACCAGCGTTTCTTCATCAGGAACCGCCTCACGGTTCAAAACAAGAAAGGCTTCGCGCAGCTTGGTCTCAAGGGCTTCCTGAAACGCGTCCCGGAGCATTCTGACCTCCGAGCGGTCATACCCTGTATTTTCCGGAAGAAAGGTCACGTCCACGAGCGACACCTTGACTTTACGGAAGCGGTTGAAATCGCGCCCTGGAAGAATGTTCTCCTGTTTGAAAAATTTACCTTCGGAAAGCTGGGTATTGAGCGTCAAAAAACCGGACTTGGGATGAATAGAGGTGCAGCCAGCCAGAACCGAAGCACACAAGGCAGCACTTAAAAGGCAGCGGCTTGTTTTGAATGGGGGTGAAAAGAGCCTTTTCATTGCCTTTAGTTATCGGCAGAAAGGCCTGGAAGCTAAGTACGGGTTTTGAGGGCTCTTTTAACGTGCAGAAACAGGGGTTTCTTCCAGAGTATGGAGTTCCTGGAGGTCTACGACCACTTTTCCATCCGCCTGGCGGTGGACAATGTCTTTAAAGCGCCCTCCCCAGACAAGATCTTCCGGCGTGTAGGAATAACGGGCATGAATATTCTGGGAAAAGGTCTCGTCCACCCCTGTGACAGAAACGAAAATTTCTGTGCCTACCCGCTCCAGGTCTTCGAGGCTCGCCTGGTAAAAAGGGCTTTGAGCATCGATCGGGTGAATCAGGGTCCAGGTCAGGGCAAAGACCGGGGAATAGTCGCGCTCCAGCTTCAGGTTATAAATCTTCCGGAAGGTCTCCCCTTCCTTTGTGACCTCTGTGCGGACAATATTCATTCCCACCTTGGCTTCGGCAATCTGGTTCAGACGTTCGTTGGCAATTCGCATCAGGAAAACTTTTTCTCCGTCCAGAGTCGTGATCAAGGCCACTCGGCTGAAAAGGATCCTTGAGGTCGGCCTCGCGAAGCGCGCATAAAAAAGACCTGTTACCGTGGCAAGGCAAAGCATACCCAAAAGAGCTTCCAGGGTGACAAGAATATTGGCCACAAGATTGACAGGGCTGATGCGGCCGTACCCAATGGTGGCGATGGTCTGCACGCTGAAAAAGAAGCAGTCCACAAAACGATCAAGCTGGGTCCCGGCACGGATCCCGGCCAGAGCTTCCGGCCCGCAGAAAAAATACGCGGTCGCAAACTCGACATTAATGGCCATATAAAGAACGAAGACCCAGAAAAAAAACTCTCCCCATCCGGCAGACAAAAAATAGTGGTAAAGGTCACTGAGCGGAAATTTCTTGGGGCCCTTGCGCTGAAGATTAAAAGAACCATCCTTGTTCAGGATCTTCCAGCGGGGTGTTTGGGGTGTGCCCGGCGATTGACTCATTCGAACTTACCGGGCAGCTTCCGGGGCAAGATCCCTCTGAATGCGGCTCGCGGCTCGAACCGAACCCCGTGCGGAGTTCTGGGCATTCAAGGCAGCTTCCTTGGCGTCGTCCGCAAACTTGGCCGCTTCTTCAGAAGCACGCATGGCTTTGCGCGCATATTCCTTCGCCTCTTCCAGTTTGTCAGTGCGGTAAGCACGGCGGGCAAATTTCTGAGCCTCTGCGGCTTTGTCAGAAGCCTGGCCCGCGAGTTCAGCAGACTGGGCGGCAAAAGTCATGGCGTCTCCGGAGTAGCCCTGCACAGCGGTTGTCTGGCGCCCTGCATCTTCAGCGGCCTGCAAAGAAACGCTTCCAGTAAAAAACACCGCCGCGAGGACCATCAGAACTTTCTGTCTTTTGAAAATCATCATTTTCCAAAGCCTCCTTTAAAAGGAACTGTCCGCATCCGGCAGCGATCCGCCGGCAAGAAGTGTTTCAACATCGCGGGGCACATAACGGAAGCGGGACTGGATTTTCTGATATTCAATGCCGCCTGAAAGAGCTGCGAGCTTGTCCTGGATTTTCTTGTAATCAGGGTTGCCTTCCAGTTTCTTTTTCAACTCATCGATCTGTTTTTGTCTTTTCTGAAAGGTTTTGTCTTCCGCAGCGATCAGCGCCTCATCTTCCGGCGTCCAGGGGAAATTCACAAACGCACTGAAGCCCTTGTCGCGGACGATCCGGGAAGGATCCCTGGAAAGCAGGAAATAATACCGCTCACTGTTCTGGTCGGCCGTTGCAAGCTGGAGATCCAGGCTTTGCTGAACCGTGTCCTTGAGGTTATGCAGGTGGAGGCGCACAAGGTGGTGAAATGCAACCTGGGTTTGTTTCTGCACTTTCAAATAGTAATCCCAGGCAGCATCCGACTGCACGGGCGCTTTGTCCCGCCCGGCATACACAGTGCCCGCGGCACAAAGCAAAAAAAGAAAAAAAACAATTCCTGACTTGAGTTTCATAACCTTCCTTGGCGTTGAGGCAACATCTTAGACGCGCCTAACTCCCGGGTCTATGTTTTTTTGTCTGAAAAAATTGTTTACTCCTGCTTTAAAATGGCCATGCCTGCCTGAACACGCTGTCTTGCCAATCCTATGGATTCAGGCATAATCACTGGCGGCTCTCCGGAGTCAATCTCACTACCTAAGGACGTCTATGAACCCCCTGTCATTCAAAAAGCTTTTTCTGGCTCTATCTCTCGCTGTTTTGGCCTATGCTCCGGCCGGAAGCGCCGCAGTTTTCACAGATACGCTCAATTACGGGAGCGGTATCACCATCACCGAAACGCTTTTCAATTTTAATGCGGGCCCAAGCTGGACCCACAATATCAACGATAACCTGGGCGGCTACAGCTATTCCAATGTAACCCTTCTGGACGCCACATTGACCGTGACTTTTAGCGGCACCGCAGGCAACCGCACGTTCAACATTATTCCCAACCCTGAATTATGGTCGATTGACGGCCTGGGTTTCTTGAATCCCGTAAACAACAACGCCACGGCATCGCAAAGTTTTGCCTTTACAGCCCCAACCCTTGCAGACCTTCAGGCCGACGGACTTTTCACAGCCACTCCCCGCGAGTGGTCGCTTGATCTGCAGGACCTTATTGACAAAGACCGTTTTAAACTGATCTCCTCAACCTTGTCAGGGCATTACATTCCGCACGCGCCAGAACCGGCGAGCTTTGTGCTTCTCGGTATGGGCCTCGCTCTTGGCGGTTTACTGAAAAGAAAGAAAGCTTCCGTCTAAACACTCGTCAGAACTGCTGATTTCACAGAAGAAGGCCGCGCTCCAAACGCGGCCTTCTTTATTTTTTCGATTCTGTGCTTTTGTTTCACTGCCTCGCCCCGTATAATCGCTGCGCTCAACAAGCGCTATGACCATCCCCTCACCTGAAGAAGCCGCAAAGGTAATTGCGGAAATTCATGACAAGGCCTGCGCGGAAGGATCCGACACTTACAACGATCCCTTCACGGATGAAACCGTTTTTACCCGCCTGTATCTGACAAACCGGGGCTGGTGCTGCCAGCAGGGCTGCCGCCACTGCCCTTACGGAGACGTCCACATCACCGTCCGCTACAAGACGCCGCCTGCCGGTTGACTTCTCCGGCTTGAAACGGTAACATGCCCGAGATTTCACGCACCCTCACCATCACCCCGGAGAATGACATGAAACCATGGCTCCGCAGCCTTTTTGCACTTTCTATTTTTTTCTTTTTCGCACGCCCGGCCTCCGCCGCCATTGAAAACTGGCAGCCCAGCCCCTGGACCAAAGAAACCACTTATGTTGAAAAAAGCATCAACAAACTCGGCTTCGGCCTTTTAAACGGCCTCACCGGCTGGACCGCCCTGTTCTTTGAACCCATGCGCGAGGAAAACAAATTCACCGGAATCGTCAAAGGTTCCTGGCGTACGATCACAAACACGGTCGGCGGCGCACTGCATATTCTCACTTTCCCGGTCCCGATTGATATTCCGCTTCCGGACGGCGGGGTGAACTTTGAATAAGCGGGTTCTTTTTTTCATCCCTGTTTTTATTTTTGCAATGACCTCGTCGTCCTTTCAAGCCCAAGCTTCATCCCCCTGGACCCAGTCGCCTACTTACGCCGGCAAGACCGGCGGCAAGCTGGTTTATGGGCTGAAGAATTCCACGTTGGGCTGGACCATGATGTTTATCGAAGCGAAACAACCGAAGTATAAGAAAGACTGGGAAGGTTTTTGCGTCGGGATCTCCCGTTCCGTTTTCTACACCGCCTCAGGCCTTGTGCAGCTTGCGACCTTTCCCCTGCCGGTCGATTTTCCGGATGTGGGACCGGGCCTTCACGTTCCCGAAGCTGAGAGAATTGCCGGCGGGTCCAAAAAATTCGGCAAGGAACCTGAAGCCGCGCTGCCCTCTGCGGATCCTGCCGCGGCAGACCTGCCGGCACAGGCCCCTCTTCCCGAAGCTTCCTAAATCCGGATTTTTCATGTCCTCAAGAAACACGCTTCTTCTTTGCTTTGTTCTCGTGTTCACCGGCTGCTCACCTGGCTGCCTCAGCGCCCATGTCCACATGGTCAGAGCCGAAGGCGCCTATGACAAGGCCCATGAAATGAGAAAAACGGGCGTTCCTTACGAGAAAAGACTCGCGCTCTACCGCGTGGCCTGTAATGAAGCGGTCAAAGCCTACAAAGCCTCTCCTGCAGTTTTTACGCTTTCTCGAATAGAGATTTCAGCGGACGCCTGTTTCAGGGTGGAAGATCTGGACAACCGTGAGATGTTTCTGGAGTTCGAGGAGAAATATACAGCGGAACATCCGGATGAAGTCCGCTATGGGGATGCCTTCC
>CAYRBY010000030.1:0-22963 GCA_964422635.1 uncultured bacterium | reverse complement strand
ACTCTCATTCCTGCTCCTTCCCAGAATCCTGCCCTCTTCCGATGCCGCAGATGCGGACACCAGCCTGAAAAAGGCTTGCCCTGTCGAACATATTGTTTGTATCAAGAAGCAGCGGATGTTTCATGCGCTTCCTGACTTCTGAAAAATCCAGCTTCGTGTATTCCGGCCACCCTGTCATAACAACGAGGACATCGGCATCCTGCACAGCATCGTAAGGATTCTCAAAAAATGCAAAATCCGTAAAACGCCGGATTTCTTCACGATCCGCTTTGGGGTCATGAGCCTTGACCAGAGCCCCCTTTAAAGAAAGGTTCCGGATCAATTCCAAGGCCGCGGAGCGGCGCAGCGTGCTGGTTCCTGGCTTGTAGGTCAGGCCCCAGATACCGACCCGCAAATCCTTTAAACTTGGAAACCATTTTTCAAGCCGGCGGATGACCAGGCCATTCTGATAATTGTTTGCGGTCCAGACACCATCCAAAAGATGGGTCTCAATGCCAGAGGAGTCTCCAAAGCCTCGCAAGACCTGTAAATCACGGGCGAGGGTTCCTCCCGAGAAACCAAGCCCCGGCAAAATCATCGACTTGGGGCCGACCCGAGGTTCCAGTCTGAGGGATTTCGCGACCTCAAGGGCATCCGCCCCTAGGACATCGCACAAATTTCCAAGTTCCCCGCCAAAAGTGACACAAGTCGCGAGAAAGGCATTGAGAGCATGCTTCGTCATCTCGGCAGTCCGGAGAGTCACCCTGTGAAACGGTGTCCCGAAAACAGAAAGAACTTTTTCCATACGCTCATGCGTCTCGGCCTTATCAGCCCCAATTACAGGTAGCGCAGGTTTCCTGAACGCTTCAATCGCCTGCCCAAGTCTTAAATTTTCGGGAGAATAAGCAATGCCAAAATCGAGCCCCGGACGCAGAGCGGCAATTTTTTCTCGGATCCTGTCGCAGGTACCAACGGGTACCTGCGCAGTCACCCACAAAGTGACGCCGTCAGCCAAAAATGCGGCAGACTCCTGAATCATTTGAAAGACCGTGCTGGTGCTGAGCCGGTCATCTTCATCAACCGGCGTGTCGAACATAAGAAAAACATATGGGGCTCCGCGGACAGCGCTCTTAACTTCGCTGGTAAAATGAAGCCTTCCCGATTGCAGCCCCGATGAGATAAGAGCTTCAAGTCCCGGTTCGAAGATGGGTGTCTGCCCGCGGGAAAGCCCTTCAATCACTTTCACATCGTGATCGGCTGCCGTGACGGAAAAACCGGCATCCGCCAAACAGGCAGATGCAACGATCCCCTGATGCCAAAGGCCAATAACAGCAACCGAAGTTTCCATCAGATTTTCCCCAGCATTCTCCGCGCAGCGGTTCTGACAGCATCATCCGAATGAAGTTTTGCTTTCCAGCCTAAGGCCTTCATTTTTTCAATCGTCATATAAACCCGCGGCTGGTCACCCGGCCAGCTTCGAAGCCCCCCAGCGATTTTGATACGCACATCTTTCAAGTTCATTTCTTCGAACAAAATAGACGCGATTTTTTTAACATTGGAAACAGAGGCTGTTCCCAGGTTAAAAAGGTCGCAGGGTTTGTCTTCCGTCAAAGGAATATTCAGAAAAGCGTAGGCCATGCCGTCAAGACACTCCTCAACCAGAAAATAGTTCTTTTCCTGATTGCCGTCCCCGAGGATTTCCAGCTCCGCCGGATTTTTTTTCAGCTTTTGAATAAAATCGAAAATGACTCCATGCGTCATTCTTGAACCGATCACGTTTCCAAACCGGAACATCCATGCGCGCAGGCCGAATAAATGGCAATAGGCGGAAATAAAGGCCTCGCTCGCAATTTTTCCGGCAGCATAAAGCGAAACAGGAAGAAGCGGTCCCGAATTCTCCGGGCAGGGCGTTGTCCGGCACAAGTCACCGTAAACAGCCCCTGTCGAGGGGAAAATCAAGTCACGGATCCCGTTACGCCGCATCGCTTCCACAACGTTATAGGTTGCGGTCACGCAATTTTTCAAATCCATATCTGTCCTTGTGAAGCCGCCTGGAATATCCGTATTAGCGGCCATATGCCAGACAAGGTCATGACCTTTCATTTCAGCAGCCGTTTTTTCCAAATCCACAAGATCAGCTTCGACAAACCGGAAGCCACTCTTCCCTGCATGACAGGCAACGTTTTCACGCCTGCCCGAAGACAAATTGTCAAAAACCGTCACTTCATACCCATCAGTTAAAAGACGATCCACGAGATGGCTGCCGATAAAACCGGCACCCCCGGTCACAAACACTCGCTTCACCCGGTCCTGCAGAAGTCTTGTCATCATTTTGTCAGCCCCGTAAGATTCATTTCAGCCAGAATTTCATGGGCTGTCCGTTCAACAGCCTGAGTTGACGTCATCTTCGGTTTCCAGCCAAGCGACTTGATCTTTTTAATGCTGAGGCGATAGTGCGGAACATCGCCTTTCCAGCCGCGCTTCGCACGTCCATAGATAAATTTCACACCCTCAAGCCCCATTGACTCTGTCACAATTGCCGCGATTTCACGAACACTGATATAGGTTTCACTGGCCAGATTAAATTGATTCAAGGGCTGTCTGGTTTTCTTCAAGATGAAGAAGACGGCATCCAGCAAATCCTGGACATGCAAATACGATTTAGTCTGGGAACCATCCCCGAGAATGGAAAGCCTGGCAGGATTTGAATTCAATTTACAGATGAAATCATAAATGACCCCGTGTGTGGGTCTTGGCCCGATGATGTTCGCGGGCCGGAAAATCCAGGCCTGCAGTCCGTACAAATGCGAAAACGCACTGATCATGGCTTCACTCGACAGCTTTGCTGCTCCGTACATGGACTTAGGATTCAAAGGTCCTTTGGATTCATCCACGAAGGTCCTGCCGAAGTCTCCGTAAATGCCGCTGCCGGAAAAGTAGACAAGCTTGCTGACATTTTCTTTTCGCAATGCTTCAAGCACACAAAACGTCGCGCGAATCCCCTGCTCAAAATCAAGCGCCGGATCTTTCATGGCCCTCATGATGTCGGAGTTTGCGGCCAAATGAAAAACGAGATCCTGTCCTTTTACCGCCCTTCGAAGGGCCTCTCCACCAAGAATGTCTCCGGAGACAAAGCGGCATTTGTTATTTTTAAGAGCTCCTTGAAGGTACGCTTTTCGGCCCGTGCTTAGATTGTCAAAAACCGTCACATGATGCCCTTCAGCAAGAAGGCGGTCTGTAAAATGGCTCCCGATAAAACCCGCACCGCCAATGACCAGCGTTTTCATACCAAGTTCACCTTTCACCCGCAGAGCGCGCGTAGACCCAAATCATGTTTCTTGGAAAAAATACATTCAGAACTCCAAACAGACTGCAGAAAGTGCTTTTGGGTCCAAAAAAACGGCAGAGCCATTCTGGAGCCTTTTTCAACCGCAGGTACCGATGAATACTGGGAATGACGATAGGACTGAGATCATAGCCGGTATCCAGCACCTTAAGCCCCGCCTTTTCAAGAAGCAGAAAAAGCGACTTCTTATTGAACTGCCACAAATGCCGGGGAGGATCCCACATGAACCAGTGGGTCCCGAACAAGACACGGTCAAAAGTGTCCGCATTCGGTACGGAGATATAAAAGTCTTGAACACCCTGCCGTTTCATGGATTGAAGAAAGAAAAGAGGATCTTTCACATGCTCAAGGACATGACGGCAGAAAACCACACTGCCTGCCGTTTCTCCAATTCCCTTAAGTGTGTAGTTTTCGTAATCGATTGACCCGAAAGGAATCTCGGTGAGGTTCCTGATTTCGGGCGGCCTTGGGCAGCCCTCCGAATCCACAGCAGCCACGCGGCGGCCGGCTTCGTGAAGCATCCGGGTAAAATCGCCGCTCCCCGCACCGACATCAATCACGAGCGCGCCAGGCGCCGCCGGCTTCATGCGGTTGAGTTCTTTTTTTAAAAGAATTCTTTTGAGGCCTTCGTAAATGCGCCCCCCGCTTGTCCGCATAATGTCTCCTAATTCGCGGGAGTAATAAGGCCCGAGATCGTCTGGGACGGGGAGGGTCTGAAAAACACCGCACGCAGGATTCCCGCAGCGATACGCGAAAAAAACCTCGTGGGTTTCAAAGTCCTTGATCTCAAGATGCCTCGACATTCGGCATTCGCCGCAGATGGGACAGTTGATTATTTTTGAAGCCTCAGGAAGCACCGAGCTTTGAGGTAAGGATGTCGTCATAGTTTTAAAACCCCTCTGCACGGTCCAGAATGTAAACTGGCCGCTGTTTGGTTTCATCGTAAATTCGTCCCAGATAACTCCCCATGATCCCCATGAGGAGAGCCTGCACGCCCGACGTGAAAAGCACCAGAATCATGATGGTGGTAATGCCATTTGCGATGGGAATGTCTGTAAACAAACGCAGACAGATGACAACGATCGTCAGGATGATACTTAGAAAGAAAAAAAGAAAACCCACAATCGATGAAAGCATCAAAAGTTTATTGGAAAAACAGACGAGCGCATTCACACCATTGGTGATGGAGCCCCAGTAATGTGAATACTTCGTTTCACCGGAAATCCGCTCATCCCGGTCAAACTCCACCCCGGTTTGTTTGAACCCCACAAAAGGAACAAGCCCTCGAAAAAAGGCATTGCGTTCATGAAGTCCGCGCAGCTGTTCTATGACACGCCGGTCAATGAGCCGGTAATCACCCACATTCCTCGGAATCTCGACAGAAGAGAGGCGGTTCATCAGGTAGTACCCCCAATGAGTCATCCATCGTTTGAGAAGGGGTTCGCTGCGATGTCTTTTGCGCCGAACCGCATAAACAACATCGTAACCTTCACGGCAGTAGCGCTGCATCATATCCACCATGAGTTCAGGCGGGTCCTGCAGATCCACATCAAGCACAATACAGGCCTCTCCCCTGCAGCGAAAAACACCGGCGAGAATTGCAGGCTGCTGTCCGAAGCGCCGGGAAAGCGTCATAAGCTTGATGCGGCTGTCCTGGCGGCGGGCCTCCAGAATCACGGCCTCCGTGTTGTCAGGAGACGGGTCCATCACAAAAATAATTTCGTGATCAAAGCCATAGTCCGTTTGAATTTTGGCGAGAACTTTCCGGATTCTCTCTAAAAAGGGCTGGACACAATCCGCATCTTTATAAATTGGAACAACGAGGGAGAGCAGACGTGGAATAGATGTCACAGGCGAAGAGCTCATGCTTCGGACTCCTTTTTCTGAAAAATAACGATGCGCTGAATGCCCTTCCCTGGAACGTTCAGGAACATCAGCCAATACAGAACCTCACAAATAAATTTCTGGCGGAAGCTGTATTTCTTATCAAGAAAATCTGCGACAACGTAACCGTGAAGAATGTGCGCGCCCCAACGCATCAAATTATGAAAAGGAAATCCCCAGGAATAAGCCTTCCTCACATCCACCGGCTTTCCGGCGAAAAGATCTTCCACAGCTTCAAGCGTGTAATGTCTAAGATGGCCGAGTTTTTCATCGATCTTGTACCGGCTTCCGCCCGGCAGCGTAATAAGGATGTAACCTCCGGGACGGGTCAAACGCAGGATGTTTTCAAGAATAGGTGTGACATGTTCGCAATGTTCGATGACTTCACTGCAAATCACAAGGTCAAACGTACCGTGTCTGGAAGGGTCAAGCGGCTGCTGTATATCCGCGGCCATCCACGTTACCTGCGGGACAGTTTCTTTGAGCATTCCGATTGCGCTTTCAGAAATATCCATCCCCGCGCATTCAAGCTCAGGGAAGTGCTGCTTAATCATAACGAGCAGATGCCCTTTGCCGCAGCCCAAATCAAGCAGGCGGACACGCCGTCTTGAAAACTCGGGCTTTGAAAAGAGCTTTTTGACTTCGCTCAGGATCAGGCTGAATCGATGCCGTTGGCTCGGGTTGTACCAGGAAGCATCTCCAAACACATCCCAAAACTTCTGATAGTCATAACTCATCTTGAACCCCTCAACTCGCTGAACAGGTGACCAGCAAATAACAGCTTAAACCGTTGCGCGCCCAAAAGGTCCGCTGGGCTGTTACGTTCAGGTGCTTTTTGTAAAGCGCCAGATATTCTTCTTTGCTCCGGACATATTTGCCCAAATCCATCCGGCACAAGAGATTGTTAACCGGGTGAAAGCGGACATAAACTGGATCGGAAAAAACGACCCTCCCCCGGACGAGCCGCTTGAGATGGGCAAAAAACTGGGCCGCTTCATCGTCGGACAAATGATGAAGAATGCCGTAGGCCACCGCTTTATCAAAACTCTTGTCAGGGAAATTCATCCCCGTGACATCACCGCAGAGAAATTTCCGGCAGCTGTTTTCACCCATGTGGACTTTGGCCCAGGCAATACGCTCGGGGTCAAGATCCACGCCGGTGTAATCACAGCTTTTAAAATAAGGCGCTAGATTTCCAAAACCGCATCCAAGATCCAAAACACTGACTGACGGCTCGCGGTAATCGAGCGCTTCCAAAATTGGTTTTACGCGCAGACCTAAGGCAAAAGCTCTGCGCAGCGATTCATAAAAAAATGAAGACGAAAATCCTGGCATACGCCTGCTTTGACTTATTTAAAAGCCGGGTTAAAGATAAGGGCTGGCGTGCCGTTGATTGAAGCGGTCAAAGTTTTAAACAACAAGAGCCCGTTCAACTTCGTGAATTTCTTAGTATCCCCAACTCCATCAAGAGGTTAGCCTTGATAAAGATCGTCATACATAATCCGAAACTCAAGAATTTTTTCAGACGGGGTGCCCTGTTCCTTTTTGCGGCTGGTTTAATGCTGTCTATTTCTGACACAGAATCTCTCAAAGCAGCGGACATGCCCCCCTTAAGCGCGGAACAGATCCAAGCGATGATTCCCCAGGCAGTCCAGGCACTTAACGAGGGCCGGTATGACGATGCTCTCAAGAATGCGGCAACCCTTATGGCCATTTTTCCAAAAGAGGAAAGGGCCTATGAACTCGTGGTTGCAGCCCTTTGGGGAAAAAAGGACCTTATGGGTGTCATTCAGGCGGTTTTTATAGCCCAGAAAAACGGCGTTCGAAACACGGATCTCTTCGAAAGACAAGCGGAAGCTTTTTTCCTGATCCAGCAGCCCGAGGCATCGCTCGAGGCACTAGCGCAATATGAAATGGCATGGAGAAATAAAAATGTCTAATTCTCTTTCAAATGAAAAGACACTCTGCGGGCTTCAAAAAAAAGAATGGCATTGGGCTTTCGGGGTTCTGCTCCTCTTCACTTTAGGCTTCTTTATTTTTCACGGCCGGGAAGCCCGAACCTCCGGATCCTGGCGTTACGTCATTACCCATAACGACGAGTACGGTTATTGGGCCATCGCCAAAGGAGCCTCAGAAACTCCGACAGCAGAAAGCAATCCTTTTTATGCGGAAGAAGGCGGAAGAAGAAACACCTTCCCCTACACAACCTCGACCTTCACCGGCTGGCTGGCGAAACTTCTTGGCGTCCCTGTCATGTTTTTCTTTCCAGTGTGGCACATCGGCATGCCGTTTGTGCTTTGGTTTTCCCTCTATCTTTGTCTGACCCGCCTTTGGAGGTATCCGGCCGGAGCCTCTGCGGCTGTAGCACTTTTGTCTCTGGCTGCAACTCTTTTTCTTCGGGGCCAATGCCAGTTTATTTTGTTCCGCTATTCGCGGCCCGGAGACGGCCTGTGGCTTGTGATGTTCTGGATATCGCTTGTCATGCACCCGGAAAGCAGAACCCGCAAAAACACATCGGGGCTTATCGCCGCTGTTTTCGCCCTCATCTGGCTTCATCCCTACTTTGTGTTACCGGCTGTCACAGTCACTCTGGGAGAAATGCTTTGGATGTTCTTCAAACAGAAAGATAAAAGGGCTGGCGTTTGGCTTGCAGGCATTCTTGCAGCTCTGGCCGCGGCAACATTTTCTTACAAGTTTTATATTCAATCCAACATGAGTGAAAACCCCTGGCTCCTGAATTTTCTGGCCAGCCATAAATCGCCCCCAGAGCTGCGGAAGCCTGAATTCATCTCTATTTTCTTTTATGCTCTGACCGTGTGCGGCATTTTGGGCTATTCGCGTTTTTTCAAGACTGCTTTGACGAAACTCGACCGCCTCCTGCTCTGGATGCTTCTCATTGGCCCAGCTGTTTCCAATGTCCAGGTTTTCCTCCCGCACAACTACCACTTTGAAACGCATCAATATTATTTCTTTCCCATCCACATAGCCGCACTCATCGGATGGTTTCTGGAAAAACTCCCTCGAGTCATGGCTCTTGAGGTTTATCCCAAATGGGAGCGCCCTGCAATTTATCTTTTGGCGGGTTTCGAGATCTGGATTCTTTTGAATCCTGCAACGAACTTCTTCCGCCATCTTCCCGTTTCAGATTCGCATTTTTATGCCTTTAATCATTCTCTTTTACTGCTTGGGCTTTTACCCGCCATCGTTCTGGGAACGCTTGCTTATTACCGGCTTGAGCATGCTGGAAGCTATCTTCTGAAAAAGCCCCTCTATCCGGCGGTAATTTTAGCCGCCCTAACACTTCTCGGTTTTTTGACGCTGCCTTCACAGCTTAAGGAAAACAACCGGGCCATGCCTTATGACGGGGCTTACCGATGGCTCAATCAGAATGCCAAGCCCAATGAAGTGGTTCTAACGGTTTCGCCGACAGACCGCTGGAAAGAAGACTATTTGATTCTTTATACGGATCAGAAAACTTATTTGAATCTGCCTGTGGGAAGCCTCGTATCCCTCGACAATGCGGCGAAACAGTACCGGCTCTTTTTCTACAACGCACTGCTTCTGGGTCGCTTAAGAGAGGTTCCGATCCAGGGACTGACGACTCTGGAAGAGAAAGTCAAACATCTCCGCCTCAACTACCTTCTGCTGCGGCTGCCTAGCCCCTTTCAGGAGAGAATTCAAAACGAATTCGGAGACCTTGCAGAGGTTGTCTACCGTGATGACCGCTGTTTGATCTGGAAATTGAAAGTCTGACGCGCTAAGAACAGCTGGAGAGAATAATCCGGACTGCTTCTTCAAGGGTTGACGCCCTGTAATCCGAAGGACAGCCCTGATTGTAGGAAGTGTTCAGAAGAATGGTTCTGCAGCCCGCCGCATTGCCTGCTTCTGCGTCGGATCCCCGGTCCCCTATCATAAAAGATCGACTGAGATCAAGGTTCCAGTCCTTGGCGCCCTGCAGGAGCATCCCCGGCTTGGGCTTACGGCAGCCGCAATGATCAGGGTCATCATGCGGACAAAAATAAACCTGGCGGACTCCGCACGCTGTTCCGAGCTTCGACAAAAGCCGCCTGTTCATTTCAAGCAGAATTTCCAGCGTCATTTTTTTCCGAGCAATGTCAGGCTGGTTAGTTGCGACCAAAAGAACAAATCCCGCCTTTTGCAGTCTTTCAAGAGGACCTTCGATTCCCGGCAAAAAAGAGAATTCTTCAAGGGTCCGCGTTGCGTAAGGCTTTCCGTCTCTTAAAAAAACAGGCGTCAAAACTCCATCACGATCGAGAAAAACAGCACGATTTAGCTTTTGGGGTTCAGAACTCATACCCCTGCTCCCGGCACCAGGCCATCGTCCGCCTGTACCCTTCCTGGTAAGTGACTTGCGGGGCATACCCAAGTTCGCGGCGCGCCTTTTCAATGGAATAGGCAATATGCCGAGTTGATTCTCCCACGATGTGAGGCAGCATCCAGTAACGGCCCGCTGCAGAAATCACAGCGTCTATTTTCCAGGCTACGGCAGCGAGAAAAGCAGGGAAATGCACAAGCCTCACTTTTCTCCCCATCGCTGAAGCCATGGCATTAACGAGATCATTCAGAGTGGGAATCTGAGCATCTGTGATCGTATAGGTCTGCCCTGCCGCCTGAGGTTTCACGAGCGCGAGATGAATCGCTTGAACCAGATTATCGATGTAGGTGACACTTCTGTTGTATCGGCCGTGTCCAAAAACCGGGAACCAGCCTCTGGCCACTTTTCTAAAAATATCCAGATGGCGGGGCGCTACAGGAGGCCCGTAAAACATAGCGGGGCGAAGAACAACGGTCTCAAGAACGGCGCCCGTCGCCATAAATTCGAAAACAGCTTTCTCTCCCTCATACTTGCTTTGTCCATAATGCCCCTCGGGACGGCAAGGATCAGCCTCTGTTAAAACCTGGCCAGGGCCGTCACAAAACCCCTGGGCGGCATTAGAACTAATCACAACCACCCTCTTGACCGACCGGGCAGCCGCCGAACTCAACACGTTTTTTACACCATCACGGTTGATGGCATAGAAATCGGAAATTTTCTTCACGTGAAGAATACCTGCCGCATGCAGGACCGAATGCACATCCTCACAAGCCTTCGACAGGGAATCCTTGTCCAGGATATTGCCCGGAAAAAACTCGACGGGAATTTCCCCGCTGCGAACTCTCAGCTTTTTGGGAAGTTTTGAGACATCCGTACCGTTTAGCACCAGACATCTGATGGATTCAAATTCAAAGGAGTAATCGGAGAGCGTTTCAAGGAACCGCTGCGTCAGCCAGCCCGGGTAACCTGTTACAAGCAGCTTTTTCACGCGTCACGCCTAGCGGTATTTGCCGAGAATGTCCATCAAACGGATGTACACCAGGCTGAAGGGATCAAGAAGAATACAGCGGACGATGTTAATAGTAGAACCTTCCTTATTCACCCATTTTACGGGCTTGGCATAAATTTTAAACTGGTGACGGTGCGCGATACAGAAAAGCTCCACATCAAACATTCCGCCATTCACCAGTGAGCGTGAAAAAATCTCGCGCGCACATTTCTTCGAGAACAGCTTAAAGCCGCACTGGCTGTCAGCCACAGACCGCCGGAAAACAATCAGATGCGAAAGCAGCTGCTGCACCAGACCAATGACCCGGCGTCCCCAGCCGCTGGAGCCTTCTTCTCCTGAAAAACCTCTCACCCCGACAATCATGTCGTAGTTCTTCATGGAGGGAAGCATGTAATCCAGGGTATCGATTGGCGTCGGGTGATCCGCATCCATCACAAGGATGTTTTCGCCTTTGGCATCAAGACAGCCGGCTTTGACACATGCACCCTTGCCTTTGTGCGGCCGGCGCAGGCAGCGCAGCTCAGGCCAGGACTTGGCATAATTTTCGCAAATCTGCGCCGTATCATCCAGGCTTCCATCATCGGCAACAACAACTTCATAATCGAATTTCTGCGCGGACAGCCAGGGACGGATTTCATCCAGAGTCTGCGGCAGCCGTCTACTTTCGTTGTATGCAGGGATCACAACACTTAAATACGGGTCAGGCATAGAGTCACTCCTCTTTCATTCTCTTGCGGGCCAGGCGGTTTGTTTTACGCCAGGCTGGAACCGTGTCAGAAGCCAGTACGTAATGTGCTCCGGTATACCCGAACAAGGACCTCCCCGATTGAAGCCAGGCCGGGAAGAGATCACGAGAAAAATCAAACGCACCTTTTTCAGGAATTTCTTTTAAAACCGCAGGCGACATCAAAATAAGACCCGCATTCACCCACCGGTTTGAGGCGACGCTCTTGTTGCCCCGAACCTCTTCGAAAGCAAGAATCTTTTTATCACCACTCAGCCGGATCAATCCGGCCGCAACACCGCTCCAATCCGTCTTTAAAGGATTATAGACAGCAAGGGTCAGAGAGCTCTTCTTTTTTTTATGAAACTGCCGCATAGCGCGTAGATCGAAGTCCATAATATTGTCGCCATACATAACAAAAAAGGACGAGTTCCCCAAAAACCTCCGGGCCTTTTTCACGCCCCCGGCTGTTCCGCAGAGTTTTTTCTCCATCGAAAAATGGACCCGGAGCCCGAAGCCCTTGTTTTTACGGATAAAGTTGCGGATCACTTGCGGGCGGTAGTGAAGATTGATCACAACATCCGTGACTCCGTGTTTTTTCAAATAACGGAGGTTATGCTCCAAAATAGGCCGGCCCGCGACTTCCAGCATCACTTTCGGCGCTCCTTCTGAAAAACCTTTGAGACGCTCGCTTTTTCCTGCCGCAAGAAGCATGGCCTTCATGAAATCTTTTCACCTTTCTTCAGAACCGCATAAAAGAAAAAAAGGCCTTTTTGCATGGTGAACTTTTCAAATCCCGCATTCCGCATCAACTTATCGAGATCTCTCCAATGGTCCAGATAATCATAGAGAATATTTTTTTCTTCCAGATGCTGTTCCCGGAAAACTCTGGTCATAGGAGTTAGACAGCCGATCGGCGAAAGCAGGGTTCCGAGCGCCAGCCTGAACTGGAATGAGTCGTAGTGATCCACGAGCACAAGTTTTCCCCCGGGTTTAAGACACATCAGCGCCTGCGCCAAAAAACGCCGGATATTTTCAAGACCCGCCAAATGATGCAGGGAGTGCGCGCAAAGAATCCAGTCAAAGGCGTTGGCCTGAAAAGGAAGTTCCGCAGCCGAAGCCGCAGCATAGCGCCACTTTTTAGTCTTGAGCTGTTCTGAAAAACTTTTGTCATAGGCCAGATCAACGCCCGAGATATTCACGAATCCCCGGGCTTCGAGAATATCCAGCATCTCGCCTTCTCCGCAGCAGGCATCAAGAATGCGCACGTCCCTCGGTAAATCATAAAAACCCAGACGCTTTAACTTTTGCGCGTGTTTGGCGCGGCGTCTATTTACCAGCAAATCACACCGGTAGCTCTGCCGCCACTCCTCGGATTCTTTCCTTACGGGGGCGGTCATGAAGGTGCCCCCCCATGGGCTTTCTTGTTGGCTTCGTACAGTCCCGGCCCCAAAACCCTTCGCGCGAGAGCATCGGGATCTTCTCCATTCGCAAAATCATATTCCATGACCGAAATCACCATCAGCACCCGGTCAAGCGGCTGGGTTTGCATACCGCCGTCGGAAGCCATTCGTTCGTCAATTTTTTGCGCATAAAAGGACGGCGATTTTTTAAAACGGACATGGGCCTGCGTACTCATCGCTTCAAGGACCATTTGAACAGCATCATATTTATCCTCGGGACTCAAGCTCGTCCACAGGGTCAGATCTTTTCCCAAAGCATCCAGAAGATCCACCCTTCGCTGGCTTTCAGCCTTGATTTCCTCCCCAGCAGCAGACGACAAGTGAGCCGGGCGGTCAGGTGTCCAGGTCAAGACGCCGGAAAAAGCAACAACCGTGGTTCCTATGGCTAAAAGCAAAACGTTTGGATTCATCCGCGGGATTTCCCAAATAAAGATTTAGCAGCAGACCTTCTCAAGACTGCCTGAAAAAAGCCGATTTCTTAACCATGAATTATCGGCCAACCTTTCTGCAAACTTTTCCTCTATGACAATCTTTACAAAATCAGCCGCGTCCGGAATCCCACGGATAACCGGAAAACAGCTTTTTTATACCCTCGCACTCTCCCTGCTTCTTATCATGCTCTGGATTCAAAAAGACTTTGGCGTGACCTGGGATGAATGGATGCAGGGTCATTATGGGAAACTCGTTCTCCGGTACCTGCTCTCCGGGGGAAAGGACCGCGATTTCCTTACTTTTGCCGAAACCATGTATCTTTATGGCGGCCTTTTTGACACCCTCACCGGTTTTTTTTATGGCACTTTCTTTAGCCGGCTTATCCCTTTTGCCTATTCGGGGCTTCAAGACACTCTTCAAGGACTTTCCCGTCAGGATATTGCGGGATCCGGATATTTCGAAGTCCGGCATTTTATAAACGCACTCTTCGGTTTTATGGCTATCTTTTACGCGGGGCTTACCGCAAAGAAACTGCGTTCCTGGAGAGCGGCTTGTTTGACGCTGGTTTTTCTTGCACTCTCTCCGCAGTTCCTTGCCCAATGCATGAACAACCCTAAAGATATTCCGTTTGCTGCCATGACCACGATGGCTCTTTATTACATGCTGTCTTTTTTTGAGGAGTTCCCTTCACCGAAGAAAAAGACCCTCATTCTCCTTGTTACGGCGATCGCCGGGGCCTTAAACCTACGCATTGGCGGTCTTATGCTGATTTTCCAGTTCGGAGTTTTCGGCGCTATAGCAGCGGGTTGGGCATTTTTTAATAAACAAAAAATAGATCTATTAAAACTTGCAGGGTATGCCGCCGCTGTCTCCGCCGCCAGTTACTTTGGAGGCCTCTTGTTTTGGCCTTACGGCCAGCTTGACCCGATCCATCATCCTCTCTCCGCCTTCGCGCAGATGTCCAAGTTTATGGGCGCCGCAGGCAAAATGCTCTTTCAAGGTCACATGGTGCTGAGCTCCAACCTTCCGTGGTATTACATTCCGTTATGGCTCGGGATTGCAAATCCGCTTTTTTTTCATTCCGGTCTCACTCTTTTGGGGCTTTTCAGCACGCGCCTGAAAAACGAACTCTCGATCCCGCTGCTGGCCATGACACTTTTTGCGGCTGTTTTTCCTGTGGCTTTTGTCGTGCTGCGCGGCTCTGTTCTCTATGACGGCTGGAGACATTTTCTTTTCGTCTATCCCCCGCTGGTTGTCCTTGCAGCCATAGGCTGGGACGCTCTTTTAGGCCTTTCTCAACAAAAAACCCTCAAGGGCATCCTCTGGGTTCTCCTGGCAGCCCACCTTGTGCAGCCTTTGGTCTGGAGTGTGCGCAATCACCCTAATGAAAACGTTTATTTCAACAGCCTTACCGGCGGTTTAAAGGGGGCTAACGGTATTTATGAAACAGACTATTGGGGAAACTCTGCACGCAGCTGTTCGGAATGGCTTGGGCATTATCATCTGCAGAATCATCCTGGTCAAAAGACCGTCATTGCGACCAATGCTTTTTTCATGTCCACTTACCCCTATTTGAAAAAGACGCTGGGAGACCTTTATATTCCCTACGTCATCCTTCCCCAGGAGATCCAAAAAACCCATCCTCCAGATTACTTCATCGGTCTATCCCGCGGCATGTCCAGGGAGCAAATTCTTGGGGGAGAGTGGCCCCCTAAAGGGACCGTGTACGAAACTCAGGCTGATGGCGTAACGCTTTGTGCTGTGGTGGATGCCTCCAAAGCTCAAGCGCCTTCTAACCTCTAACCCTCAGGTAATCACCTCCCCTGGCCGTTAAATAAGAGGTCTTTTTCCAACTCTAACACCAGCGTAGACCGCAAGTTAATTCATGTCCGAAACTGA
Source organism: uncultured bacterium (assembly GCA_964422635.1). Taxonomy (GTDB): domain Bacteria; phylum Omnitrophota; class Omnitrophia; order Omnitrophales; family Aquincolibacteriaceae; genus ZLKRG04. The sequence continues at coordinate 7,891 of CAYRBY010000030.1, read as the reverse complement.
GATCTCTAAGAAAACCAAAGAAGGCGAAAAACAACTGGGCGGAGCCTTCTCCTTTCACCGTTTTCTGGAAACGCACCAATCCTTCACCTACAGCGTGCGTGCATTGACCGAAAATAATTTTATCGTAAAAAAGAAGGCTGTTAAGCGGGAACTTCCCCTGCGAGGCTGGGTTCTTGACATTGCCTGCGGCGGCGGGTTTCTTCTGGATGTGATTCCGGACAGACGTAAATACCTTGGTGTTGACATGTCCGAAGAAGTGATCCGGCACGCGAAAGCCCATTACGACGGAGCATTCATGCGCATGGATGCCCGCCGCATGGCGTTTCAAGACAACACTTTTGACAGCTGCATTGCAATGGATATTTTCCACCACATCCGGGACGAGGATGCAGATCCCATCCTGAAAGATATTGAACGCATTTTAACCACAGATGGGCGCCTTTTGGTGACCGACCCTTTCAAAGCGAACTTCTTCACTGATCCCATTTCAAAAGCCATGCAGATTCTCGACAGGGGGGATTGTTTCCGGACAACAGACGAACTTGGCGCCTTACTGGCCAAACGTTTTAAAATTGAAAAACATTACACCGAACGTTCCGGGATCAGCAAATGGCAAATCTTCGTCCTCTCAAAACGCTAACCGGAATCCCTCTCCCACGCCTGTTCTGGTCCCTTGCTGCCGGACTCGTTCTTCTGTTGACATGGATCGCCCCAGACTATGGCATTACCTGGGATGAGTGGATGGACTCCAACAACGGGATGCTCACGCTCCGATATATACTCACTCTCGGCAGGGACACTTCTTACACCCAATTCTGGCATGGTTATCTTTACAGCGGACTTTTCTACTCTGTTGTAGGCACCGTCTATGGCGTCATGAGCGGCAGCCTTCACAACTTTGTATTTGACGGGCTCCACCAGGACCTCCACCTTCTCCGTTTTTTTCAGACGAGCCACTGGATCAACGCCCTGTTTGGCTGCACAGCCATGATTTTCACGGGCCTTCTGGCGCGTCTCATCGCTGGATGGAGGGCCGGCATCCTTGCTCTTTTCTTCATGATACTTTCCCCCCGGTTCTTTGGAGCCTCTTTTAATGACCCCAAAGACATCCCGATGGCTGCAGGCTACGTCATGGCGCTTTACTTCATGGTTCGATTTCTCATGGAGCAGCCCAAACCCCGTTTCAGCACAAGTGTTCTTTTGGCCTTTTCAATTGCTGCCGCTATTGGCGCAAGAGCAGCAGGACTTATTCTTCTTCCCTATCTTTTTCTTTTCTCGGGTGTTTATTGGCTGAGCTCCCCGAAAGATCAAAGAGTCTCTCTCGCCTCTCTGGCCCTAAGCGTCGGACTCATCGCAATCGGCGGTTACTTTGGCGGGCTTATTTTCTGGCCCTATGCTCTCCAAAATCCGATCGTGAATCCTGCTGCAGGACTCGCAAAACTTTCCAACTTTTCATTCTGGCAAGGGGTCGTACTTTTTGAAGGGCGCCAAGTCACGACCGACAAACTGCCCTGGTACTACGTTCTTAAATGGATCTTTATCAGCGTCCCCTTTTTCATCCATTTGGGTCTGGCTTTTCTCGGCCTCAGGGCGTCTTCGCTGATCCGCCGCATAGACTGGCGCTTGATCACTGCGGTCATTTTTACCTTCGCCTTTCCTCTGGCATTTCAGATTTTGAGAAAGTCGACGGTTCTGGATAGCTGGCGGCATTTCTTTTTTGTTTATCCTCCGATGGCCGCAGCCGCGGCCTTAGCTTGGGATCATTTGTGGGAGGAGAACAAAGGAAGACTTCAGAGACTTGCATTGGGTGCACTGCTTGGTATTTTGCTTTTTTTACCGCTCGAATGGATGCTTCGAAATCACCCGCATGAGTACACGTACTTCAACGAGTCAACAGGCGGTCTGTCCGGGGCCTTGGGAAATTACGAGACCGATTATTGGGCAAACTCCATGAGAGGTTGTGCTGAGTGGCTTGGCAGCTATCACGCTTCGAGACACCCCGGCCAAAAAGCCGTGGTCCGTTCTGACAGCAGCATCATGTCCACTTATCCGTTTCTTCGAAAGGCTCTGGGAGATACCTATATTCCTTATGGATACCCTGAAGACTTCATCCGCAAAGATCCTTATTTCTTTATCAATTATCCGCCGCTCAGCTATAAAGTTCCCGGATGGGATTACGGCATTCTAATGACAAGGGGCTGGGATCCGGCAGCGCTGCGCAGGAGAGAGTGGCCTGGAACGCAAACCCTTTATGAAGTTAAGGCCGATGACATACCGCTTTGCGCGGTCATCGAAAATCCGGCAAAGGCATAAAATGGACGCTTCACCGTTATCCCCCATGAAAAGGCTGGAATGGCTGATTGGAATCGCTTTTCTTGGATTTTCCTGTTTTAAAATTTTAACAACCCCTATTCCCGCTTTGCAGTCCCCTGATCCAGCCATTCTGTCGGGAATCCTTAAAGGTTCCAATAAAGGGGTTCCTGTTTTAGGTGAAGAGTTTGACCTGTTTAGGCCTTATGTTTCTCCAGGAGAAACCTACAGTTTTATTATGGACCTTCCCTTCAACGGCTATGGCAACATCACAAAACAAATTTACACGGCACAAAGCCGTCTAGCTCCTGTTCTTCTCAACCCGGCACCCGGCGAAAAAAACGCTTTGGTTTACTGCTCAAACACAGCCGTTGCAATGCAGAGACTTGAAGAAAGCGGCTACACACTGGTTCGTCCGCTTGCAGACGGTAAAGGTCTGGCGGTTAAAAAATCATGAGCGCTTTCATCCCTCTTCTCATCGCATACGGCATCGGAGCGCTCGTCATGCGCCCTCTTTTGTCACGCACGAGTTTGAAGCACCCCTTTCTTTTACTTGCTGCAGCAGCAGGCCCTGTAGGGCTGGGGATTTTATCGCTGGGAATTTTTGCGGCTTACACGATAAGCGCAGCGAATGGCAGGATTCTTCTTTTTACAGCTGTCATCCTCGGCGGCGCATGGCTGCTTCAAAGATCTATTTTCAGCACAACGGTGAAATATTTTGATTTTGAGCGTTCGGCTTTTTCTTTACCTTCCGGGAATCGACTTCTATGGCTCCTGAGGGCATGCTGCATCACTCTTTTTATATTCAGCCTCGCTGTGTATTTGAAGGCCTTCATTTCCATGACCTGTCTTGCACCTAACGGTGATTGGGACGCCCGTTTCTTTTGGAACGTCAAGGCGAAGTTTTACCTGAGAGAACCGGAAGCCTGGAAGTCCATGTTTTCAAGCGTCATCGCCTGGAGTCATCCTGACTATCCGCTGCTGGTGCCTGGCGCCGTCGCGTGGGGCTGGAATTGGGCCGGTCAAGAGACCCTTCTCTGGCCCGCCCTCACCGCACTCGTATTCTCTCTTTCGATTGCTGCCCTGGTCGTTTGGCATTTGGCTGAAACAAGGAATTGGGAGACGGGCATCATCGCGGCTGCTTTTCTCCTTGCCATTGAGTTTTTCCGGTATTGGTCCGCCTCCCAATATGCGGACATCCCGCAAGCGTTTTTCTTTCTGGCTTCGACATTGCTGCTTGTCCACTTCTTGAAAAACAAAAACACCGAATGCCTTTTTTTAGCGGGGCTCACAGCGGGGCTTTCAGCCTGGACAAAAAACGAAGGGATTTTTTTCATCCTGTGGCTGTTTGTTACGGCTTGTCTTTACCGCGGCAAAAAGTGGCTTTTGGATTCTTCCACGAGAAAGGAACTCCTTTATTTCGTACTCGGACTGCTGCCGGCACTCCTGGCGATCTTTGCTCTCAAAACGGTCTTCGCAACGCAAGGCGATTATTTAGGCTCAAAAAGAACATTGTCCGATTATTTTCATCTTGTCTTTCAAGCGCCTGAAAATACGCACATTATCTTTTCAGCCCTCAAAAGCTACACCTTTCAGACCGATCAGTGGCATGGCCTTTGGCACATGGGCGCCGCGGCAGTTGGCATTAATCTGATTAAAGGGGTCGAATATAAAAGGTGGGATGAAAGCTGGTGCCCGGCGGTTCTTACGATCCTGATTTTGTCGGGCTACGTTTTAATCATCCATGTGACGCCGCACCCCGTTGTCTGGCAAATTCAAACGGCACTCACGCGGCTTCTCTTGCATATCACTCCCCTTGTTCTTGTCTTTGCCTTCGAAGTTTTCGCCCCGGAAAGTCTTTTCCCTGCAGCAAAAAATTCTTCGCATAATTAATCCGCTTGGGCAAACCTGAAAAAGGGGAAGAAAATCAGGCGGTAGGTTCTGTGTAGGAAATTTCGTTTAGTGCAACTTCACGGGCCGTCATCCCGTAAAGACGCAGCCAGCACTCAAACTCTTCGATCGAAATCCGGCACTTTTTCATCACTTTGCGGCGTTCCCTGATCAGATAGGGCAAATGCCGGAGTGTAGACAGATAGACTTTCAAAGCAATCCACATCAGGCTCAGAGTCGATATTTTTTCGACATAATGAGCCGCAGGCCCTTGCTTGCGAAGCATTCCATAGAGGTGATAAAAATAACGCTGGATTGTATAAAAGGGGGCTACTGCGAGGTGCGGCAAAGGAAAGCACTTGATCAAAACCCAAAGCCGGTTACGTTCAAGCAGGTACGCTTTCAGAGGTGACAACATCCCAAAGGAACCGGAGAGTTCATGGAAAGCAATGGCCCTAGGAGCATAAACGCATTCATAGCCAAGCATCCGGATCCGGAACCCGACATCAATATCGTCGGCATAAGCAAAAAACTCGGCGTCGAATACCCCGGCCTCTTCCATGACTTCTTTCCGATAAAGTGCAGCGCATCCATTGGGACAGAAAATGCGGTCAATCTTGTCATACTGCCCCTTGTCTTTCTCGAGTCTCCCTCGCCCCCGGGCCATACCGTCCCGAAAAACGACGTGGCCGGTGTTTTCAAGCACGCCTTCCCGTCCTGCGAAATAAATCTTTCCAGCCACCATTCCAATCTGAGGGTCCTTTTGAACGGCTTTGACCATTTCATCCGTCCAATCATCCTTTAAAGTGGCGTCGCTGTTCACCAGCACGACAAACTCTCCTTGAGCCTTCCGGATGCCGACATTGCATCCCTCAGCAAAGCCGAGATTACGGCCATTTTCCAGAATCTGGAATCGGGAGCTGTATTTGTCCTTAATCATTTCCAGAGAACCGTCCTTGGAACCATTGTCCACAACGATGATTTCCAGGGATTTGTAGGTCTGCTTTAAAAGGCTGTCCAGGCAGTCACAAATCATACGTTTGCCGTTCCAATTCAGGACTATCACTGAAACCATACCGGGGACTGTCATGGATCTCTCTCGGGTTGTTGACAGGCTCATAAGGGCTAAATCTATAAACTGCCACTATTTATCGACCGAAAAACGGGTTCCTAAACCTGCGAAAGCAGAATAAAACCGCTTAAAACCCTCATCTAGAGCCTTTACATTTTAGGCTTATAAGGTACTATTTCTATAAGCATCTAGCAGACATTAGCTTAAGTTGCATCAGCTCTGATTTTCTTCGCTTGTTTTCTCTTCAGCTTGGCGTCGATTAGCCGATGATAGAAAACCTGGAGGATCCATGGCAAAAGTCATACTTTACAATCCCAAAGAAAAAGCCCGTCTAAAAGTTCCTTACCTCCCGTTTTCTCTTATGACGGTAGCGAGTTCTCTCAAGATCTCCGGTATCACCTTTGAGCTCATCGACAGCCGAATCGATACGGATGCTCACGAGCAGGTCCGCAAAGCCCTTGATAATCCGGAGGTTGTCGCTTTTGGTCTCACTCTTATGACAGGATCCGTCATCTACGATGTTCTCGACGTTGCTAAAATAGTCAGGGAAAAAAGACCGGACGTCAAAATTGTTTTCGGTGGAGTTCATGCCACGATGCTGCCGGAAGAAACGGCCAAGCATCACTATGTGGATATAGTCGTTGTCGGAGCGGGCGAAGAAACAACCGTTGAGCTTGTACAGAAGCTTGTAAATAAGGAAAACTGGGAGGATACACCCGGACTCGCCTTCAAGAAGGACGGAAACATTGTGGTGACATCCCCTCGCGTGAAGCAAAATGACGAACACTATTCCGGCATTAATTACGATATTGTCGATTTAACACGCTACATTAAGAAAGATGCCACCGGGGAACGGTGCCTGGATTATCTGTCTAGCCGCGGCTGCCCCCACCCTTGCACCTACTGCGCCATCGCAGAGGTTTGGGGTAAAAAGATGCTTTACTACCCGCCGGATGCCATGGTCTCAAATCTGATGTATCTTCAGCAAAAACTCAATCTAGACAGCATTCACTTTCTTGATGACAACTTCTTTGTACGCCGCAGCCGCGTGGAAGAATTCTGTGACGCGGTAATAGCGAGCGGGCTGAAATTAAAGTTCTGGGCCATGTGCCGGATTCAATACTTCTGGCAGTATGACGATGCCTTTCTTGCCAAGCTGAAACAGGCGGGATTTGCGACCATCAATTTTGGTGCTGAATCAGGATCAGAAGTCGTGCTTCAAAAGCTGAAGAAGACCCACACACCGGAACAGATTTTAATCACAGCCCGCAAATGCCAGCAATACGGCATTCGTGCGCAATTCAGTTTTATGATGGCTCTCCCCTATGAGACACCTCAAGACCTTGAAATGACAATGAACATGATCGACCAGATCCACAAAATCAATCCGTCCTTCGATATGCAGCTCTTCCCTTTCACGCCTTTTCCCAAAACGGAATTGGCCGATGAAAGCGCCGCTTATGGATTCCAGCAGCCTGACACTCTTGAAGGATGGGCACGCTTCGAGTATGGAAATATTAAAATGCCCTGGCTCACTCCGATGATGCGCCGCCGGGTCGATACGCTCACAACGCTGGCCTGGTTCGCATTCACCTCTGAGACAGCCATCAAGCTGGGCCGTCTTTACGGAACCGCATTCCGCTTCTTTGGTGCCATTGCCCGCTTACGCTGGAACTTCCGCTTCTTTGACCATCCCTATGAGTGGAAAATGGTCAATGCATTTGCCAAGTCGTGCTAAGGTCACTCGCATAAAATCAGATCGTCAAGAATACTTAAAAAAAAGCGGCGCCTGAAAAGGCGCCGCTTTTTTGTCTTTCAGTTAATTCTGGAGTTAGTTTTAGGAAAGGCCCATCTGCTGGCGTCTGGCCTTATTCGCAGCGTACATGGAGGGACCAAGAATTTCCTGGGCCAGCAAATCCTTGTCCTGCCCATTTTCAAAGTCATAGTCCATAACCGCAAAAATAACCACCACTCGATCCAGGGACATCCCTAAAATTTCCTTGCTCGTTTGAAGCGTTTGGTTGATGCGGTCAGCGTAATACGCTGGAGGGCGAGAAATTTTTCCCCGCTGCTGTCCTAAAAGCTGAATCACAGCCGCTACAGCCAGGCGCTGGTCTTCAGGATTAAGCGAAGGCCAGGAAGCCATACTTTGCGCCAACTCTCCCATCATGGCGTTATATTCGCTGGGATCCTTTTTGGGAAGAACCGGACCTGAGGCTACCTGAGCATTAGACGCCGGCATCATCATTGCGGATTGGGGTGCCGGGTGGTTATTCAAACTCCCAAGCCGGGACCAAAAGATAATAACGGCTATTACAGCTACACCAAAGGCAATAGTAACAGACTTCTTGTTCATAGAAACTCCTGGGCTGAATTGCGTTAGTAATAATCTCTTAAAATAGCAATGGCGGCTTTAATCTGGTTCTGGGCCTGCGGATTGTCTGGTGTTGCATCCTCAACATAAACATCCGGCTGAAGCCCCAGACCATCAATCATACGCCCTGTCGGACTGACATAACGGGCGGTTGTTAGCTTTAATGCTGATACTTCATCGAGCGGTACAACCGACTGCACGGAGGCCTTTCCGAATGTTTTCACCCCCACAATAGTAGCACGCTT
>CAYRBY010000029.1:14028-22980 GCA_964422635.1 uncultured bacterium | reverse complement strand
CGGCAACTACTTCCGGAAAATGTCCGGATCCAAAGGACGGGATGAGAGAAGCCAGCACCGCAGCCGCCAAGGCCCAGTCCAGAAAAGAAAGGGTGATTTGCGCTAGTGCGATTTTGGGAGAAGGAAAACAAAACTCCCAAGCTTTTATTTTAAGAGGTTTGCGCACGGTTAAACACAAACCCAGATAAAAAGCCACGACAGCAAGACAAACGAAGGCAATTGGTTTGAGCGAGTGAAACGGGATGTTCAGGCCATCAGGTATTGTCACCGGGGCAGCAAGAAAAGCGATGCCGCTCATCAAAAATAATCCCAGCATAAAAGTTACGCTGTAAAAGAGAATGATCCGGGTGACATCAAATGCGGAAAGTCCCCAGGAAGAATAAAGCCGGTAGCGGATCGCGGCCCCCGAAACAGCCGCTGCGCCCATGCTGTTTCCAAGCGCTGTTGCTACAAAAGACCCGAAGACTATTTTGCGGTAAGAGAGCGGTTTCCGGATGGATTTCAGACCCAGCCACTCATATCCTGTCAGAGTGAGGTAGTTCAATGCCGTCAGCAGGCAAGCTGCGGCAAGGCATCCGGTGGGAATATCTGACAAATGCTGAAGAAGATCCTGCGATCGGTAACTTTTCAATTCATGATACAGCACGAAAAGGGCGCCCAGAAAAAGCAGAAATCCAATGAAAGAAAGAAAACGCTCAAAAAGTTTCTGAGGGATTTTCATCCTATTTTCGGTGTCAAAACAGACCGCTCCTGACTTTTAAAATGATGCATCAGAAGGTTCAAAATGGGACCTGCCATAAGCGTTGTAATTAAAGCCATCAGAACCATCATAGCAAAAAGCACAGGCGAAATGACGCCAAGTTCAAGGCCGATATTCAGGACAATAAGCTCCATCAGTCCGCGCGTATTCATGAGTGCGCCAATGGCCAGCGATTCCGTCAAACTCATCCGTGTGAATTTTGCCGCAGCCGCTGTTCCGCCAAATTTTCCTGCAATGGCGATTGTAATAATCAAAAGGCATAATCCCCAGGAAGCCATTCCTGACATGAGACCGGCTTGGGTTCGAAGGCCGCTTATTGCGAAGAAAAGCGGAAGCAGGAGATGGCTCAGAAAACCGAGCTTTTCGCGGAGGCTTTCCCGGAGCTTTTTGTCTTCCGGGATCACGGTGCCCGCAAGAAAGGCTCCGAAAAGCGCATGGATTCCAATCAGTTCTGTTGCCAGAGAGGATGCAAAAATAAGAACAAAAATCCGCGTAAGAACATTTTTTCTATTCTGAAAGCTGTCGAGCAGGTTTTGTCTGAACCAGGGTTTAATGACTTTCAGCATGACGATGACAAAGGCCAAGCTCAGAATACCTGTTCTGATGAAAACAAGGGGGGAACCTGATTCCGCGATAGCCACAATACCCGCAAGAAGGGTCCAGGCCGTGACATCATCGGCAGCGGCGCAGCTTAGCGCTGTTGTTCCGAGGGGAGTCCCGAGAAGTTTTTTCTCTTCAAGAATTTTTGCGAGAACCGGAAAAGCTGTGATGCTCATGGCAATTCCCATAAACAGACAGAACGGAGCAAAGGCGATGCCGGGCGGTGCGTAGTTTGTATAAATAAAATAAGAAAGGCAGGTGCCAAGAAAAAAGGGGAAAAGAATCCCTGCGTGGCTGATCACCAGCGCGGACGGCGCGTTCTTTTTAAGATGCCCTTTGTCAATCTCCATGCCCGTTAAAAACATAAAAACCAGTATTCCGATCTGACTCAGGTTTTTCAGATAAGCCAAAGATTGTTCCGGAAACAGCAGAGGGAGGTAGTCCGGAATAAGTGCGCCCAGAAAAGAGGGACCGAGGAAAAGGCCCGCGGTGATTTCACCCATCACGGAAGGCTGGCCCAGTTTTTTGAAAAGAAGTCCGAATGTTCTGGCACAGGCAATGATGACAATGGCCTGAATAAGAAAAAGGCTGAGGGGATTCCTTAAGGCTGTAGAAAAGGGTTCAACAAGGGGGTTCTGTTGAGCTGTAATCTTCTGGAAATTCTGAGAAGGCGGAGAGATTAAAGACGTCTGGGGCTTTGGATGAGAATGTTCAAGATTCTTTCCCGCAAACAGAATAAGAACGATTCCTGCAGTGAAAAATGCAAGGATCGCTGAATAAAAGAAAAGAGTTCGCGATAGCTTCAAGGGAGTTCCCATGGGATTACGTATGATAATCGTTTTGGAGTGTGAATGCCATGCGTACGTGATCAGGGGGGCTGCCGGGCTCCTCTGGCTGGTGGTTATGTTAAAATAGGGCTTCTATGAAAAAAAGAATTTTAATACTCTGCACGGGCAATTCCTGCCGTTCTCAAATGGCAGAGGGGGTTGTCCGTCATTATGGCGGCAGCCGCTTTGATGTGTTCAGCGCCGGAACAAAGCCTTGTGTTGTCAATCCTGTGGCTATTCAGGTGATGAAAGAAATAGGGATTGATATTTCAAAGCAAACATCAAAATCTATCAGCCTTTTTATGGGGCAGTCTTTTGACACGATAGTGACTGTTTGCGATTATGTGCGGGAAACGTGTCCGGTATTTCCGGGAGGCGGTACGCAGCTTCACTGGGGTTTCCCGGATCCTCCGCATGGCCGCAAGGTTACTGATGAGGTGCTCCAGAAATTCCGGCAGGTGAGGGATGCCATTCATGAGAAATTCCGGGATGCGGCCCTGAAGGGCTTTTAAGGAGAGTGCTTATGCAGGATTTTTTGATTCCCTTTGTTTCTATCCTCGCGGCCGAATTCGGCGATAAAACCATGCTCGCCATTCTTCTGCTGGGGTCTAAAACGCGGCATCCTTTCATGCTTGTGCTGGGCGCCATGCTGGCTTTTTTTATTGTCGACGGAAGCGCGGTGCTTTTTGGGGCCTGGTCAGGGCATGCCTTTCCGCTTATGTGGATCAAATTCTTTTCCGCGGGGCTATTTCTTTTCCTGGGAGCTAAAATGCTTCTGGAAAAGAGCGATGATGATGAAGCTGAAGCAAAGCACCACGACAAACATCCTTTTTTCGCGGGATTTCTTGTTATTTTTTTCGCAGAATGGGGGGATAAAACCCAGATAGCTTCGGCGCTTTTCGGCGCCCGCTTTCAGCCCTGGTTTGTTCTTGCCGGAGCCATGGGCGCTCTTTTCGTGATTTCCGCTGCGGCATCCTTCCTGGGCCAATGGATCGGCCATCGCCTTCGGCCCGGACAGATTCAGAAAGTCGCCGGAATTATTTTTATCCTGATGGGCGGCCTGACTCTTGTGTTTTAAATTTTGCAACCTGAGAGGGAGTTTGGATGACAGCGATTTTTCTTCTTATTGTTTCCAATGTTTTTATGACCTTTGCCTGGTACGGGCATCTTAAATTCAAACATGAAGCCTTGTGGAAAGTTGTCATTATCAGCTGGCTGATTGCCTTCGCGGAATATTGCTTTCAGGTGCCAGCGAATCGCATAGGCTCCTATCAGTTCAGCACAGCCCAATTGAAAACAATCCAGGAAGTCATCACGCTTGCCGTGTTCTGCGTCTTTTCCGTCTTCTATCTTAAAGAAGAACTCAAATGGAACTACCTTGTCGGATTTGCCTTTATGATTGGTGCCGTTTTTTTTGTTTTTAAAAAATGGTAGAACGGCCCCTTGGACAAACGAGCCCGCACGGTTTTGGGGTGCATGTAGCGGACTTGTTTTAGCTTTGTCCCAAAGACGAAGTTTGTTACACTTCTGACGATCAGTTCAGCCGCGCTGAGGAAAATCTAAACGCTTGTTTTTATTGCTGTTAAGGGCTGGTTTTACGCACCTCAGGAGTCAAAAAATCACTCCCGGATGGATCCAGAAGAAATTCTGAGAAGTATGAACCTAGCAGGACGTTGTCTGGAGTATGAAATGAAGAAAAAGGGTCTTTTTCTTTTGGCGGGTCTAATGGCCCTGGCTGCGCTCGGGATGGCGCCGCGGCCCCAAACGCCGAGTGCGTCTAGTCATCAAGAAAACGATGATCAGGTTATGATCTACAGCACTTCAGCAGGGAAGCTCCAGAAACTACCGCGTATTGCTAAAACAGAAGACGCCTGGCAAAAAGAGCTCAGCCCTGACCAGTTTTATGTTCTTAGGCAGAAGGGAACAGAGCGGCCGTTTGCCAACGCCTATGAGAACAATCATCAGGCGGGACTCTACCGGTGCGCAGGCTGCGGGACGGAGCTTTTTACCTCCCGGGCCAAGTTTGATTCTGGAACGGGTTGGCCGAGTTTCTGGGAGCCAGTAGCTCCGGAAAATATTTATCTCGAAGATGATCTCAGTTTATTTCAAAAACGAACTGAGGTTTTGTGTGCCCGCTGCCGCGGCCATTTGGGTCACGTGTTTGATGACGGGCCGCCGCCGACCCACAAGCGGTTTTGCATGAATTCTGCCGCCCTTGAATTTATCCCCGAAACGGATTCCAAGCCATGAAGACTTGCTTATCCCTTTTTAATCCTGCGAGGCGTCCATGAGTAAAGTCCGCAAAGGGACGGAAATCGTTACGCGAACGATCCGGCTGTCCATACGGTGGAAGCTTATCTTGTCGATCGCAATCCCTTTGCTTGGAATTTATCTGGCAGTACTCAAAATCGGCTATCACGAATTAAAACGAACAGCGACCAAGCAGACGGAGCGCTATCTTGCGGAGGTTGCAGCGCATTATGCGGAAGGAATTAACGGCAACATGAACGTTGTGGCTCAAACCGCGCGTTCGATGGCCGCATTTGTGGAGCTTCAGGCCAGCCTAAACGAAGATGAGCTTTATAAAATTCTGGATGCGAATGTGAAGCAAAATCAACTCATCTATGGAGCCAGTCTGGCGTTCGAACCCTATGTGCTTGATCCTGCGCAGAAGCTTATGGCACCAGCCGTTTGGCGGGGCCGCGAAGCCATGGGATCAGACATTACTCTTCGCCGCATGAATGTGGGCAAAGAGGCCTACAACTATTTGGAACGGCCCTGGTATTCTGAGGCAAAAGGTCATGGGCAGCCTGTCTGGATCGGCCCGTATGATGACGAAGGTGCTGGCGGCGTTATTATGGCCACGCAATCTGTCCCCATGAAGCGCGACGGTAAATTTCTCGGCGTTGCCGCGGTTGAAGTGCATTTGGAAGAGCTGCAGAAATGGACGCGAAGCAAGGAATTCGGGGATCTGTTTTTTGCAATTTTGTCTCCGGATGGAAGGTTTATTTCCCATCCGAATCCAGAGTTCATTATGAAAAAAAATATTTTTCAAATTGCTGAGGAAGAAAAAAGACCGGAGCTCATAACCTTTGCCAAACAAATGCTCTCGGGGGATAAAGGCGCTGCCCGGATCAAACACTACCCTTATCAGGAAGACAGCCTGTTTCTCTATGCGCCGATCGCTTCTACGGGCTGGGTGTTCACGGCGGCAGTTCCCGAATCCAAGGTCATGAGTCCTGTCTGGACACGTCTCACTCAATTCAGCGCCGTCATGTTTTTAAGCTTAGGGGTGATTTTGACAATTCTGGTCATAGGGTCCTCGGAGATTACAAGGCCGATCCGCAGGCTTTCCATGGAATTCCGGCGTGTGGCAGGCGGAGATCTTGAATTTTCAGGCAGCGAAAAATATCCCAGTGATGAAATCGGTCAGCTCGCTGACAGCTTTCACGGCATGGTGGCCGCTTTGAAGGCCTACGTTAAAGCACTCACGCATGAAACGGCCAAAACAGAAGCCGTTGAAAGCGAACTGCGTGTGGCGCGTGAGATTCAGGCATCTCTCTTGCCGAGGAAGTTTCCGCCATTTCCCGATCACAAAGAGTTTGATTTGCATGCTGTCAATGCGCCTGCCCGGCATGTGGCTGGTGATTTTTGCGATTTCTTTTTCGTTTCAGAAGACGAGTTGGCCCTTGTCGTGGCGGATGTTTCAGGTAAAGGCATCCCCGCCGCTATGCTGATGGCCGTGGCGCGTACGCTTGTACGTGATACCGGCGATGATCATCTTTCTCCTGGCGAAGCGCTCACCAAGGTGGACCGCATTCTTTCCCGAGATAACGAGCAAGGGCTTTTTGTGACGCTGATTCTGGCCTATTACAATGTAAAAACTGGAGTCGTGAGGTATGCAAACGCGGGACATCCGCGCCCTTATGTGCTGAACAAGGAGGGGAATGTCCGCGTTTTTGGGAAGACCACGGGAACTGTGCTCGGAGCTTTCGCTGAGGAAAAGTACGGGGAGGGGGAGGATACCCTTCAAGCGGGTGAGTCCCTGATTTTTTTCACGGATGGTGTGCCGGAGGGGCGCAATGAAAAAGACGAGTTCTGGGGTTACGCCCGATTTGAGGATTTTTTGAAAGAAAACGCTACCGCCTCTCCGCAGGCGATTTGCGGGCGAATCCTGTTCCGGCTCGAAGAATTTCAGTCGGGTGATCTGCGTGATGACGTGACGGTTCTCGCGCTGCGCAGGAACTATTAAAGGTAAAAACGCATGAACAAAAACACTTTTGGGTTAGCGGGAATTTTTATTTGTGCAGCGGTCTTGAGCTTTTCGGGCCCCTTGGCTCTTGCGGGATCAAAAGGCGTCTATGAGTTTAGTGTGGAGTCTATAACCGGGAAGCATGTTCGGCTTTCAAGCTATGAAGGACGGCCGCTTCTGATTGTCAACACGGCTTCACAATGCGGGTTTACGCCGCAATATGGAGCACTTCAGAAGCTCTACGAAAAGTACAAAGAAAAAGGATTTATGATACTGGCGTTTCCCTCGAATGATTTTGGGTCGCAGGAACCTGGAACCAACGAAGAAATCAAACGCTTCTGCGATCTTCAATTCCACGTGACCTTTGACTTATTTTCAAAAATTGAAACATCCGGCCCTAACGCTCATCCGTTGTACCGGTATCTTGTGAATGCTCCCGGCTATGAAGGCCCCATCACCTGGAACTTTAATAAGTTTCTGATCGATGGAAACGGCCAGATCGCTGCGCGGTTTGACTCGGCGGTTGACCCGCTGGATCCAGAGCTGACCCAAAAACTCGAATCTCTGCTGCCTGCCCAACGCTGAGGCACCCTTGAATGAAATTGCCCCATCTTTTGAAAGGCCTTGCTGTGTTTTTTGTTTTTGTTGCGGTTCTTTTCTGCGGACTGCGCATTTACTCTGACAGACAGGTTGCTGAAGTACAGCGCCGTTATCCGCCCGAGGGTTCCTTTGTTACCGCTGAGGGGCTTCGGCTTCACTATGTGCGGCGCGGAGAAGGGAGGCCCATCGTTTTTATCCACGGAAGCTTTGGTTCTGTGAATGATTTTACGATGTCTGTTTTTCCCCGTGCTGCAGAGCGTTTTGATGCCATAGCTTTTGACCGCCCTGGGCACGGTTACAGTGAGCGCCCGTGGCAGACAAGCATGACAATTTTTGATCATGCACGGCTTCTGCATGAAGCCGTCAAAGCTCTTGGTGTAGAAAAACCTGTTATCATCGGGCATTCTCTCGGCGGCGCTGTTGCCTTGGCGTATGCACTCGATTATCCCGAAG
Organism: uncultured bacterium; assembly: GCA_964422635.1. Lineage (GTDB taxonomy): Bacteria > Omnitrophota > Omnitrophia > Omnitrophales > Aquincolibacteriaceae > ZLKRG04. The sequence goes on along the minus strand of CAYRBY010000029.1, from coordinate 15,488 downwards.
ACATTTCAGCATTACTTCTTCTTTCCGGTTATGTGACCCCTTATGACGGACCCCCGAGAATCATTCACCGGGTGCCTGCCTGGCCCATACTGGGCTCGATTTACCTGAAAACCTTGGTTGAGCCGCTTGGAATGGTGATTCAAAAAGGCATTAGCCGGAGGGTTTTTTCTTCGGGTGCTGTTCCGCGCGAGTACCTTGAAACTGCCGGAGCTCTTGCCCGCCGGCCGCTTAATTTCAAGGCCAATGCCGAAGACATCCGGAACCTTCCTGCCGGTCTTAAGAGAGCCAATGAGCGTCTGAACGAAATTAAAAAGCCCGTTATCCTGCTCACGGGCGATGCTGACGTGATTGCACCCAAGGAACGTCATGCGGAACGTTTTCATTCGGCTGTTCCCTCCTCAGAGCTGATGGTGCTTCCAGGCATTGGCCATCAGCCCTCTTTCGCTGCGCCAGACAAGGTCCTTGAAGCTATCGATCTGGCCTGGCGCAAAGCGGAGGAGAATGCGGAACTTACCCCGAAGGAACCCGTCTCGAATCTTCCAGAATCGCCTGAACTTCCGGAGCGCTAGCTCCGAATTCCTTAGCGGTTCTGATAAATTCGGCACACACTTCATAGTTTTCCTGCATAACGGCTTCTTTCAAATACAGAAGAGCCGTCAGCTTTACGGGGTGGCGCTGAATCGTGATGAATCTTTTTGACTTTGGAAAACGCACTGTCTGTTTCATAAATCACCTCATGTTGGATTTTGTGAAAAAAAAAGCCCATGGCTGATTTTTCAGCCATGGGCTTAAGTTTGCCTGGAACCTGTTATAAAGACTTAACTGCTAAACCGGTGCCAACCTCCTTAAACCCAAGGCTTCGCGACGATGGGCGGACGGCAGAATCCATGCCTTCGCCATGATCGTCATCATGGGTTTTACGCACGCATAAAATTTATTAAGGAGATTGCGGTTCATTTTTTGCCTTCCTAAGAATGATCGAATCTTAAACCATCTATTTTAAAATTGCAAGAACCCAAAAAAAATCCCCCGCTTTTGAAGGCGGGGGATTTTACCAAAGGGCTTTTGGGATAAGGGGTTACTTGCCTCTCACCACATTCGCAGCCTGCTCGCCTTTCGGGCCGGGGACGATTTCGAATTGAACCGATTCCCCTTCGTTAAGGGTTTTGAATCCCTGCCCCTGAATTGCGGAGTGATGAACGAAAACATCCTTGCCGCCGCCGTCCGGAGTAATGAATCCATAACCTTTTTGATTGTTAAACCACTTCACGACACCTTGAGCCATAGTTCTTTCCTTTTTCTTGCAGGTGAAGCTGGCAGGCTGCGCGAAAAAAAAGCAAAAGCATGAGTTTTTGCGGTTTTTTTCTCAATTCTCACTATCGAGATTGACCTAATGCTTCACAACGGTTAAAAGCACGAGTAGTATATTCAAAATGAAATTGAAGTCAAATTGCGGGGGA
>CAYRBY010000029.1:0-13928 GCA_964422635.1 uncultured bacterium | reverse complement strand
GGGATCAAAATAATCGCCGAAGACCTGAAGACGGGCCGGAGCAGGCACACCAACTCCTGCTACTTCACGATGGTTGCCGTCAATTTTCAAGGTAAGCCCGTGGAAGTACCAAGGCTTCAACCCGAAACAGATGATGAAAAAAGGCGCTACGCCGCAGGGGAAGAGCGGCGCAGAGTGAGATCGGCAGGTTCAAAGTCATGAGCGAAAATGTTGAGGGCGCAATGGAGAGGGCCGTGACTCTGCTGCCGCTTGTCAGAAAATATTTCGAGTCAGATCCTGTTGCTGCGGCCCACAGCCTGGAAAGCCTGGGAGAAGATGAAGCTCTGAATATTTTGAAAGAGCTGCCGCCGGAGCTTGCGGCAAAAATTTTTCCTCATCTGGAGCTGACCGCGGCCGCAGCGCTTCTGAAGAATATTCCCGCAAATCTTCTGCCGCCGATCGTTGAAAAGCTTGAACCTCAGCAGAGCGCTGCAATTATTATGCATTTGGATACCGAGTCCAGAGAGCGTTTTGTCCAGACGCTGCCTTTGCGGCTTAAGAAGAGCATCCAGGAGTATCTGTCTTACCCGGAAGACAGCGCCGGCCGGATTATGACAACCTCAATGCTGTCATTTCACGAAGACCTGCAGGTCCGTGATGCCATTAATAAAATCCGAATTCTGGCTCAGCGGCAGTACCCTGCGTCTTATGCGTACGTGGTGGACAATATTAACCGGCTTGTCGGTGTTATTAATATGCGCGATCTTATGCTGGCATCCCCTGAGGCCTCCCTGGCAAAGGTGATGCGCAGAGAGGTTTTCTCGGTGAATTGCTTTATGGACCGGGAGCAAATGGCTGACGAGCTCGCGAAGAGGAAGTTTTTTGCCGCGCCGGTTGTTGATGAAGACGGGCGTCTTTTGGGGATTGTTAAAGCTGAAAAACTAATTCAGGGAATACAGGAAGAGGCGACAGAAGACCTTCAAAAAATGTTCGGTGCCGGCGGAGATGAAAGAGCTTTTTCTCCCGTTTCCTTTTCTTTGAAAAAGCGGCTTCCCTGGCTGCATATCAACCTGGTTACTGCTTTCGCTGCAGGGGCTGTAGTTTCGATGTTTGAGGGGATCATTGCAAAAATTACGGTTCTCGCTGTTTACCTTCCGATTGTGGCAGGTCAAGGCGGGAACGCGGGAGCTCAATCGCTGGCGGTTGTGATGCGCGCCATTGTGATGAGGGAAATCAGACCGGGCGAGAGCTGGAAACTTGTTTTAAAAGAAGGCTTTGTCGGTATTGTCAACGGACTTGTGATTGGAACGGTGACGGCGCTGGTTGCCTGGCTCTGGCAGGGGAACATGATGCTGGGCGTGGTGGTGGCTCTGGCTATGATGGTTAATCTCCTCGCTGCGGGCATATCCGGTGCCGCCATTCCGCTTGTGATGAAAAGCCTTGGTTTTGATCCTGCCCAGTCCTCCAACATAGTCCTCACAACAGTGACGGACATTGTGGGCTTTCTGTCTTTCCTGGGATTTGCGGTGTTATTTCAGCGGTATTTGATTTAAACAGGCTAGCGGCTGGACAGGTTGCTTCCCGCCATTTCCTGAGATGCGGGGAACGGCTTGAGCTGACCGTAAAAAGGATCTGCGCCGATCGTCCCATTCAGGGATTCAAGGTAGGCGTTCGAACTGACGCGGTCCAATTCATTTTTTGCGGATTTTAAACGCTCTCTCAGCTGAAGCTGATCAATGGCTTCAGCATGACTTTCCTTCTTGAGATAATCCTTCAGGTATTTGATGTGGCGTTCCCACAAAACAGCTTCCCGAGCTTGACGGGTCTGCAGGCGTTCACGATACCATTCTGTTTGAAGAAGGTACTCGCGGGTAAACATGGCGCGAATGTCGGGGTGGGTCATATCCTTGCCCTCAAACTGGCCATGAACCATGATATGCAGAAGGGCTTTGAGCGGAGGACAGGCAGCTTCAATGCTCCCGTCCTTGAAATAATTCTCTGCCACTCTTTTTTGCGTTGCCACAATGTTCAGGATACCATCCACAAACATCTGAAGGTCCTGCTTTTCAGGTTTGAGCATCTCAAGACTGAAGACAGCATTCGGATTGTTGAAAATCCGTCCAAGAAAAGCCTGCACAAAACGCAAGGTGATGCGGTAACCCAGCAGCGCGGCCGGAACCTCCTGGCCCTTATGGTCAAAATTTTCAAGTTTTTCAAGATAGCCGTTTTTGATCAGGTATTCAGGGCTTCTTTCCTGAACGGTCATGCGGGACCAGATTTCAGGAATCAAAAGGCTGATGTCGTGATCGACCCGGATGTTGGGGCCGATGTAGCCAGCGGCAGTTGTAAAACCGTGATAACCGGTCACGATGTAGGAAACCAGGGCATTGTTCAAATCCACAATCGGCCAAAGTGCATTAAAGGGACCTTTGGTTAAAGCGCCTTCCGAGCCGAAGCCTGTTGTGGAAGGTGATTTTCCCGTAACGCTGCAGATGAAATCCATGAAAAGTTCCGGCAGTTCCTGATAGTGAATGGGGTTGTAAACCGCAAGAGGAGGAATGCCGGCCTTGGGGTCAGGAGGATTATTGCGTCTTCCCGGAAGAACTTCATTGACCGGAAACACGACCGGCTCCCCCAAAGGAACTTTACGCATCAAGCGGGTGCCAACTTCCGCCAGATATTTTTGGCGGGGATTCATGAGATCCGGACGGTTCTGAAGGTAGCGCGGGTTTTTCGATGGCTTTCCGCCCACCATGCGAGGGTGCGAAGGAACTACAAAGTAAGTCCCCTTGGATTCAGCTGCAAAATCCTGAACCATTTTCTTAACCGGCTCAGTATAAAGATCAAAACTCATGGCATCCAGAATCAGCTCTTTGGCGTCATACCGGGTCAAGGGTTCATAGTTTGAGAGAAAAGAATTCGGGCTTGAAAGATCCGCTTCGGCCTGCTTGTCATAGCCGCGATGAATCGCATCGTCCGGACGCTGAAACAGCCGGTATTCGGAGTTAATGACCAGTTTAACGCTTGGGTTATCGTATTCAGGATTCAGGTGCTTGAGAAGCTGCCGAGGCACAATGACGGAGGCCGTAATATCGTCTTCGGCCTGGACTTTCTGGGCAGGGCTGAAATCCTGGCGGACTTTGTAAATGCGCCAGGAGCCGTCTTTTTCACGGCCCACGCGGAGGTAGTTAGCGACCAGCTTTTGACTGCCGTATTTGAGTTCATGGCCCAGGTAGCCATTGATCATGTCCACGCTGAAGTGCTCACGCCATTTGTCATGCCAGTCAGGCTTGTAATAGCGTTTCACCACAAAGATCATGTCTTTGATGTGCGGAGGAAGGGACTCAAGCCAGGCGTTGTATTCATCTGAAAATTCAGAGGCCGGGGTAAAAAGCTTGATGACAGAGCCCAGCGAACGTTTCGGGCTCAGAATGGAACGGCTCGGCCGGTTGAGATTGGGTTTTACCCGGAATCTCCCCCCGAAATCCCGGGAAAGAATTTCAGCAATCTCATTCATATCCTGGTGGAGGTTGGCCGTGAAAACAGGCCCCTGAATCATGGCATCCACAATCGATTTTGAAATTTCCGACTTACCGCCCCCTGAAACTGTGCAAGGCTTATGGCAAAGCGTCCCTTCGGCAACGGTGCCGACCAGAATCCACTTGTGTCCGCCCGTGTGCTTTTTTGCATGGATTTTATAACCCGAAGGAAGAATGTAAGTGTGGGACGCGACAAGGCGGATCGTTTCTTCCTTCCCGTTTCGGATCCAGGAAACTGTCTTTTTGTGGAGGTCGAATTTGGCGTCGCCGGGAACGTAAATAATATCAGGGTATGTCTTGTCGATTCCGTAACCTTCCGGCATGACATCCATCATGTCGCCGTAAAGGCGCGCAACATCTTCAAAGCTTGCATCGCTTTTGACAAGAACTTCATCAATGGCAAACTCTTCTCCAAGATCATAACTGGGGAAAGCAATAGCCCCGCCCGCATGCTCTTCTTCGCAAAGTCCGTAGAGATTCGCTGAATAACTGATCTGGGTTTTCACTTCTTTTTTACAGTACCCAAAATAATTGTCGGCGATAATTGTCACAATAACACCGCGGCCGTCGCGGCAGGTAACCTTGAAGGCACCGCCGTCATTGTAAAATTCATCTTCCTTTTTCCAGCACATGCCGTCCCTGCGCTGGCGTTCTGTGGCCTGGTCAAAATGAGGAAGTCCGAGATCTTTTTTCTTCAGTCGTGCGAGGTGCGGAGCCAAAATAACGCAGCCTGTGTGTCCGGTCCAATGATCCACATCAAGCGCGGCGTCATTTTCCGGAAGGAAAGGATCGCCGGCATTTCCGAAAATGGATTCGACGAAATCAAGATTGCTCACCATATTGCCAGGGGCAATGAAGCGGATTTCCATGGATTTTTCGGGCATGTAGCCGGGAACCGCAGGACAGACAATCGGTCGTAGGAGCAGGGATACAAAAAGTTCAGCCTGGTTTTCCTGCGAAGCCGTGAAAGGCAGGCGCAGCAGGTCGGAGGTTGGATGAAAAGCAGCGATCAACAGGTTCCTGAAAACATTTTTGGGAACGGCCTTTTTGTCATCCGGGATTGGAAATCCGCCTTCAGCAACATGGAAAACGCCCTGCGTGGTGCGGCGGTCGTTACGCGGATTATGAAGGACTCCCTGTTTGACCCGGTAGGAACTAATAATGTCTGAAACAAAACTGTCGCGGTCGGGCGGAAGGGACATCATTCGCGCGAGACCGTGGCGGTCAAGAATCAAAGAGTTCCCAGGCAAACGTGCCGGTGTTTTTGTTGCAACGTCCTTCAGGTAATCGTCCAGAAAGTCCTGGATCCGTTTATCTGCAGGGCAAAGGTAATTAGAAAGAAGGCGGTTTTTCTCACGGTGATTATTGAGAAGCGGGGTCGCGATTTCGAGAAAATCTGTGTCGCCTTTGTTGCCGAAGACCGGATAACCTAAAGCGGCCAGCTTAAGGTTAATATATTGAATGACTTTGTCATCCAGCGGCTGAAGATCCGCAGAGTCCAGAGAAAAGCCGATTGATTTTAATAAGTCCATAAGTAAACGCAGCCTTTTGAGGGGGGTGAAGGGGATATATTAGCGAAAATTCGGGTAAGCGTAAAGAACAGAGATTGAGCCGCGCTCAGGCTTTGGGAGGTGATCCGGAGCCTGATTCCAGGATAGTTCTGGCCCTTTTCAGGGCCTCGTCAATATTCAAAAGGACATTTTCAGGACCAATAAGATCCAGCAGCTCTGATTTTTTCAGGGCTTCCATAGGTTGAGGCTGGATACCAGAGAGCAGAAAGCGTATCCCCTTCTTCTTCGAGTCCTGAAACGCCTGCTTAAGGACATGCATGCCGGTTGCGTCGATAGCCCCTACATGCCGCATGCGGAGGATACGGACCTTAGGGTTTTTCCAGGCGGTTGCATTCAGGGATTCCAGAAATTTAAACGAAGCCCCAAAGAAAAAGGGCCCGTTGATTTCGTAGACCTCAACCCCTGCCGGAACGACGCGTGTTGAAATAGCATTAGGGTCGTCCGCTTCTTCCTGATCCGAAAACTCTTGAGTCACAACATCCACGTTTGTTACAAGCGACATGCGGCGCATGAAAAGGAAGACAGCCAGAATCATACCGATCTCGATGGCCATGGTGAGGTCAACGAGGACTGTCAGGCTGAAGGTTGTAAGAAGCACGATCACATCACTCATGGGACTTTTCAGGATCATGCTGAAGGATCGCCACTCACTCATGTGATAAGCCACGACAACCAGAATAGCAGCAAGCGCTGCAAGCGGAATATGGATGACCCAGCGTCCAAAAAAAAGCATGATCAAAAGCAGCGTCAGTGCATGAACCATTCCGGCAACGGGCGTACGTCCACCGTTGTGGACATTGGTGGAGGTTCTTGCAATGGCTCCGGTTGCGGGAATTCCGCCGAATAAAGGAGTCACAAAATTCGCGATACCTTGAGCGATCAGCTCCATGTCAGAGCGGTGTTTTCCGCCAATCATGCCATCGGCAACCACGGCCGAAAGAAGAGATTCAATGCCGGCTAAAAGAGCGATTGCTGTTGCATCCGGTATCAATTCCTTGAACAAGGCTAAGGAGACGTGCGGAAAAACGGGGGCCGGCAAAGTGCTTGGGATCGAGCCGAATCTGCTGCCGATCGTTTCTACGGGAAGATTAAAAAAATGGACGGCAAGCGTGGCAAGAATGAGCGCGACAAGAGAGCCGGGAATTTTGTTGGTGACTTTTTTCCAAAGGAGAATCAGGGCAACGCAGCCGAAACTCAGGAGCATCGCTGCCGGGTTGAGCGTGTGAACGTGCTGAGCGTACGCCTTCCATTTTTCGAGAAAGTCCGCTGGGACGGAACCCATCTGAAAGCCGAAAAAATCTTTCATTTGAGATGAGAAAATAATCAGGGCAATTCCGCTCGTAAAACCCACGGTTACCGGGTAAGGGATAAATTTGATGACGCCGCCGAAACGGGCCGCTCCCATAAGCATCAGGATGACGCCGGCCATCATGGTGGCAACGATGAGTCCGTCGACTCCGTGGCGCTGTACAATGGAGTAAACAATAACAACAAATGCGCCTGTCGGACCGCCGATTTGCACACGGCTGCCGCCGAGTGCGGAAATCAGAAAGCCTGCAACAACAGCGGTTACAAGTCCCCGGTCGGGAGAGACGCCTGAAGCGATGGCAAAAGCAATGGCAAGCGGAAGGGCCACGACGCCGACGATGGCGCCAGCAACGAGATCGGCCGTAAAGGCCTTAAAAGAATAATCCTTGAGCGTAGTAAAAATTTTCGGATAAAGCATTCGGGAAGGTGTTTTCCGGGATAAACCCTAATGGAAGTTAAATCTACGGCAAAACTTTTCCTGCGTCAAGATGATGCATCGTTTTCAGCGGTAAAGGCGTTTTCCGGAGCGGTAGGGAAGAACTCTTCGGCGCGCGGCAAGCTTTGATGCTCCGGCCACAACATACGCCATTTCCATCCAGGCATTCTTTGCCAGGCTAAAATCCAGCGCTGGGCATCTTCAGGGTTTTGAAACAAAAGAGAATGGAATCCGTCTTCGGCATAGAAAGAACCGGATCCGCCGTGAAGAACGGAGAAATCCGATTTTTCCGGAAAGTCTTCGGACAGAAGCAGTGATCCAGGGGGCTGCTCGCGCCGCACGCGGATCCGAACCGCCAGCTTGGCATCTCCCAAGGCGGCTGCTTCTTCTTGAGATGCGCAGTTCACGACATAAAGATTGGGGGCATCCCAGCACAAATTTTCCAGGAATTCATTTTCATGAGGAGAGAAGACCCCTAAAATTATGACCGGCCACAACGACCGCATGGACAGGCTTTTGTAGAAATCTCCATCTAAAAGTGCCGCGTTCCTTTTCGCTACACAGCCCGCCGCGGGGAAGGAGACGGCCGCATCTCCCAGAAAAGTATTGCGGGGAAAAAGCCTCGTTCTTTCCGCACCAAAAGCCTTTACCCAAGGGAGGAATTCCTCACGGGTTAATTCTCCGGACAACTCCACGCGGGTTTCCTTTGACGCTCCGAAAATTTTTAAGATGCGGGCAGCGTGCAGGCAGAGATTTTTCTGTGGAGGCAAAAAGGGGAATTTCCAGACCCCCGTGGAAAAAAGCCGGCGGCCCCATTGCCAGAGCGTCGTTCCGCCGAACAGGTAACGTAAGAGCATGCCGCGTTCATCACGGGGTTCCGACACAAGGTTTACATGGATACAGGGGGTTGTTTCGGAACACCTGCGTGTTATTGCTGGAAAGAGAGCTGTTCCCGGTTTTAAGGGGGTTCGGCCCAGATAAACGCGGACAACAGACGGATTCATAAGGGGTGCTTTTTCTGCATGAGTTTTGGCGTGATAAACCATGCTTGTTTTGAGGATGAGGCTCCGAAACTCAGATAAAACGAGTTCCAGCAGGGATAGATTTGATTTATAGATTGTCAGGAGTCCTCGGGTGAAATTTTTCAGGGATTGCAGAAAAACTTCCCAATAAGTTTGAGGCATCCAGAAATAAAATGGAGGCCTGTACTCGGGGTATTTGTTAAAGAGAGCTTCATGCCCTCCTCCGATTCGCCAGTAGCGGTGTATGAAAGACAAAGGGGATGTATGATCTTTGTGAAAGACCCACGCTTTCTGGTTTAGGAGAAGAACCTTCCAAGGGGTTTTGCTTTGCATCCGCCAGCACATTTCCGTGTCGGACCCTGAAAATACCGACTGATCAAACATGCCGGCACTTTCAAAGACAGACCTGCGGTAGAGGATGTTCATCGTGATGGCATAGGCTGGCATGGTATCTGATCCAGGATAATTTTTGAAAAGTCCGGCGGCGCGTTCAATCTGTGAGATCCGGCATTGAGGATGAGTTGAGAGATTGTCTCCCGCAACGGCTCCGCAGGAGGGATTTTCTTCCATTGCAAGAACAAGGTCTTTCAGCCATCGGCGCGATACCGTGCAGTCCGAATCCACAAAGGCAATCAGGTCATAAGAACTCTCTTTGATCCCTCTGTTGCGGGCCGCGTAAGAGCCAGGTGTTGTTTCGCGGATGACTCGGACGCCTTTGAATGACTCTGCCAGAGCCGCTGATGAGTCTTTTGATCCGTTGTCTACGGCAAGAAATTCTATTTTATCTTTCGGGTAGTCCAGATTTTTCAAACTTTCAAGAAGGAGAGGCAGAGTCTGCGAAGCATTCAGAACCGGAATTACGACAGAAACTTTTGGCCAGGAATCAGGGGCTATTTTTTTTTGCATGTATTTTTTTTCTTCTGAAAACTCAAGCCTTGTTTCCCGGTATTGTCCGGATGTGAACCACCTGAGTTTCTTTTGGCGGGCATAAATTCCGAGGGCCAGCTCAAGAGGTGCATAAGTTGTTTGTTCCTTAACCGGGAAAAGGCCGGGATCATGAAAAGCTTCGGAGCTTATAAGGGCAAGATTGAGGGATGCCGCGAAAACGCGCTTGGGCCTGCGGATGACCGGGACGGTATAGACGCCTTTTTCAGGACTGCCTTTTACGGCCCTCCAGGCGAGAATTTTTTTCAGAAGCGGACAAAAAATCCCTGCTGAGAAAAAATCTGAACGCGTTTTGCTTTTCCCTGAACTCAAAAAGGCGAAAATGTTTGCATTGAGAGGGCCGTTGCCAGCGATCAGTATTTCTTCCCCGCGGGAAAAAGGCCTGGCGGTTTCCAAGGCTGACCGCAGCCATTCATCCCGGCTCATTTCGTTTTTTTTTGTCACATGGAGAGGTTGAATCAGTCTCTTGCCTGATCTGGAAGGGTGCTGCCCCTTATAACTGTAAACAGTAATGATCTGAGTGTGGAGGGGCAGTTCCGCGCATCCCAAAGAGTGGATGATCTGAGCATTGAGCTCAGGATCTTCGCGCATAAGAGCAATAACAGTCAGATCATAAACGAGAAATTTTTTTCTCACAGACCATTTGGCGGCCGCTTCCAGACCGCGGTTTGAGACCATGCTTCGAGAGGTATTCTGTGCGTGAAAACGGTAAAAGGTCAGCCTTTCAGGGACATGAACAGCGCTCCACCCTCGGTGAAGAATGGAAAGCCACAGCGCCCAATCCTCTCCAAATTTTTTACCGTCCGGGCTCGTAACTCCCATTGAGCCAAGGCTGGAAGGCCATGCCGATCTTCGGAGTATGACCGGAAGCAGGATTGTGTTGGAGCGCCAGAGATCATAAAAATCATAGGGCCTCATAGGATGAATTCTTCCCGGGAACCACTGCCCGTCCCGGCCATCTTTGATGACGTGCGCGCCGCAGTAAGCAAAAGCAGCTTCGGGTTTCTCGAGGAGTGCCTGACGCATTTTTTCATGATAATTGTGAGCAATCCAGTCATCGGCATCCACAAAAACCACAAACTCATGACGGGTTCTGCGCATGCCGTGGGCGCGAACAGCATTTTGCTCTCCAAAAACCACGCGCTCGTAACGAATGCCTTGAGCGGCATAGTTCCAGCATATGGAGGCCGTGTGATCTGTCGAAGCGTCATCCACCACGAGGATGTCATCAAAGGGGAGAGTTTGACTCAGAAGACTTTCCAGGCACTGGGCCAGATAGCGGCCATAGTTCCGGCAGGTCACGACAGCGGCTGTTCCTTTGAGAGAGGGAAATTGGCTCATGAGGGCTGAGGAACTTTTTTGAAAGTGAGGAATTCTCCGGCCTTAACATTTTCGAAGTTTCCAATCCGGGCTGGCTGTAAGTCAGAGCCGATGTGCTTGCAGCGAACCCGGCCATCGACAAACCATCGGAGGTTTCGCTCATAGGCCCATACGCCTGCGTTGAGGTCACATCCCCAGTAGGGAAGTGAGGCTCTTTTGGCTTCAAACGGTATTTGTTGAAAAATCCGGTTTTCGAGCAGGAGAAATCCGAAGCCGGTTGCCATGACTCGCTTGGGGTTTCGGGAAACCCAGACATGCATGGGCCAATCTTCCAGGCTTCCATTTTTGATGCGCCAGGCTAAAAATTGTGAAGTGATTCTTGAAATGACTGTCCCTGAAACAAGGTCCGCATTTTTTTTGTGGCGGGTTTCCTGCAGCCTTATCAGTCCGTTGGCCGGAGGGAGAACGTCATGCTCCAGAATGAGGACATCCCGGCCTTTGAGAAATTCTTTCGAGAACGAGTAGAGCCGTGCGCAATGCTCAGCTTTCCGGATTTGGGACTCCCGGGAATAGGGAGATGAGGAAACCGTTGGCAGCTGCGGATTAAATCGTATAGGAGAAAGCCCATGCTTTAGAAGGGCTTGATGAAAAACTTCACTGCCGCTGTTGTCGATGGCGGCCAGTTCTGTTCCTGCCGGTTTTTCCAGGCCCTGCAAAGCTTCCAAAAAGGGATCAAGAAGCGGTGTTTGCCCGCTGAATAGAATAAGAATGGTCAGGGGGCATTGTGTTTTGATTGGGTTTGAGGAGCCGGACATTTGAGTGCGATATCTCCAGCGGAAGGCGTTAGAAAAATATGAGGCCAAGGATAGGCAATAAAGAGAGTGATGTCAATCAGGATACTCTTCCCGGGGAGACAAAACCCTTGTCGGTATCACAAAAGCCCCGTATGCTTACAAATTCCTCCCCAAAACCCTGTAGAAAGGCGCAGCATGATCGAGAAGTTCAGTTTTGAAATCCAGCTTGCCAAGACCAAAAAGAAGCTGATTTTGGTCAAAGCGGTGAGTGAGCGGCGCGAGCATGTGGTGCTGAAGCTGCTTGCCTATATGCTTTTTTATGACCCTGAGCTGAAAGTGGAAGTCGATATCGGTATGCATTATAAGCCCGATCTTGTATTGCTTCAGCCCGGGGAGCAGGTTCCAGACATCTGGATCGACTGCGGACAAGTCACCACACTGAAGGTTCAAAGCCTGGCCAAGAAACTCAAAAGGTCCCGGATTATTTTTATGAAAGAGACCCATCGTGAGCTCTACCAGTTTAAAAAGCTGATCGAGAAAAAAGTCGACGATGAGTCTCAGATTGAATATGTAGCCTTTGATGATGGCTTTGTGAGCGGGATAGCAGAAGCTCTGGAGCGGACGAATCAGGTTGTCATGTACCCGGTCATGGAGGGTGTTATCGGTTTGGCGCTTAATGAAACGGTTTTTGAGACCCATCTGCATCATTAAGCAAACCTTCTTTTTAAAGAGCTTTTTATAACCCTAACCCGCTCTTATTCAAGGAGATCCCGGATATTAAAATTTTTTAGAATCACCCCTTGAAAAAAAGCTGATTACCGGGTACCTTTTAGGCGCATTAACTCTTTGGAACTTCCTGAACAGGAATCTCCAACAGGGACGGCAAAAAAGGGCGCTCTCCAGAGCGCCCTTTTTATTTAAAAACCCAAGTGCAACCAGGATGGCCATCCAGTAAAATACCTCCCCATGAACCGCGAAGAGTTTGAAGCCCTTACACCCGAAGATCAGGTAAAAATTTTTTCCGAAGCGCCGCTGACTGAAAAAAGCGAGCTCATCCTGCTTGCCCATGAACCAGGGCGTCTGACCCGAGGCCTCTCCAGCGAAGAACTCTATTTGATGACCCGTGAAGTCGATCTCGATGAGAAGGCCGAAATCCTGCGTTATGCCAGCGTGGACCAGCTTTCTTTTCTTGCCGACATGGACTGCTGGGACCGCGACCAGATTGAGCCGGGACAGTTTGTTCGGTGGCTTGGAACCCTTTTGGCCGCTGACGATGCTGTTCTGCTGCGTTGGATCCACAAATCGGATTACGAAACGATTATTGCGGGTTTCCAGAAGTTTGCCCGGGTCCTCAAGCATGAATGGGAAACAGTCGTGGACGATATCGTCGGTGATCAGCCGTATTTCACCCTGGACCGCATGTATTACATTCTTGTGGAAGAAGAGAATCTTGAGACTGTAAAGCGCGCCATTGAAATTCTGTATGAAAATGACCGGCCCCGCTACTTCGCCCTTCTCGAAGGGGTTCTTGGAGAGATGGAATATGAAATGGAAGAGGCTGCGTACCGTAACCGCGAAATCCGGCTCACTGACCGGGGCTTTCCTGACTTCGAAACCGCCATGCGCGCCTACACTCCCCTCAGCCGGGAAGAATTTTTTAAATTCCCGTTAAAAGAAAAACTCAAGGAAGACCGTGAGCAGGCCCCTCCTCAGCCGCGTTACCCTGTGATTTGGAATCTGTCGCGGCTTTTTCTTGATGATGTTCTGCTGGCTCTGGCGGAAGAAGAAGCAGCGGTTCGTGAAGGTGTTTACGAAGAGATGGCGTGGCTTTCCAATAAAATCGTGGTTTGCAACGGGATGGATTTTACATCTGAAGAAAAAGTAAAAAATGCGGTGGAGCGCGCCAGGGCGCTCGTCAGCCTGGGCCTCGAAATCTTAAGTGAGGGAAGCGTTGAGCAGGGCGTGCAGATCGTCAAGGAGCGCTGGCTGGAAGCCGTATTCCGTTTTGGCTTCGGCGTAATAGCCCCTCTCAGGCAGCGCGTGGAGTGGCTGCTGGCTGACTACTGGAAAAGCGATGCGGAAATCTTTTTTACTTTTCTGGAAGCACCTTATGAATTTATTTTGCGCGGCCTGGCTCAGCCTTTTCCGCTTTGCTACGATGAAACCGTTACCGAGAATGTTTATCACCACAGGCAGTTCCGCACGCGGCAGGATGTCCAGCGGGCGACGCTTGCACTGGAACAAATGGAATGCCTTCATGGGCTTCTTGGCCGGCGCGTGGCGGGAGTCTTCAAGCGGATCCTTCGGAGCTCAGGTCTGGGAGGAGCCGAAGAAACTCTTTTGGCGCTGTGCGGAAACCTCTGGGTTCACTTTGTTCTTTCGGGAAAAGCCAAGGCGGATCGTCTTACGAGGTTGGAAGTCGAATCCTTCTTGAAACAGGGATTTGAAGACCGCGCGAATGGCCGTTTTCTGAAACCCGATCTGAAACAAAAATTTATGGAAGAGTGGATGACGGCTGACGAAAGAAACCTTCTGATGCCGTTGTGGGGAATCGTCTTTCAGAGAATACAGGAACAGATGTCCAGGCTGGACCCAGAAAAAAATATGGAAACCCACCTTTTGACATGCGTTTCGGTCAAGCCGGACAGCTTGGAAGAAGGCGTGAAGCCAAAGAAAAAACCTGTTCGGACCGGAAAAGTTAAAAAAACGCGCAAGATTTAGACGGGCTTGGCAGGCGAGAGTTTCTTTTTTCCCAGATAATCTAAAAGCTGCTGCAGTGAAATAATTTCAAAACCTTCCCGTTCCAGTTCCGGAATATCCTGGATCAAAACTTCCAGCGTGTTGGTGCGGTAGTGGCCGATCGCGATCGCATAGCCCTTTTTTCTGGAAATGCTTTTAAGCTGTTTGATTTGATCCCGTATTGCCTGTTTTGCGTCAATGTTATCCAGAAAGACATCGCGTCTAAGAACGGGAAGTCCGATTTCCTGAGCTACGGGAACGACCACGGAGTCGGA
>CAYRBY010000028.1:1442-23573 GCA_964422635.1 uncultured bacterium | reverse complement strand
TTGACGGTTGACCCGGCCTGGTTTTCAACCAGCGGGAAATTGAATGTTTTTATCCGCACTTCCCGGTCCGGTACCTCTGAACCAACTCCATACGTTCTTATTGAGCTGGATGCCGAAAAAATTCTCGGCATCATGCACGAAGACTAATCAATCCCCAACAAGCTTATCTTTTTTCAGGGACGACACTATGCGGATTCCTGAACTCGTCATTCAATCTATAATTTTTCACGCAGAAAATGACTACCCAAAGGAATGCTGCGGCTTCTTGATTGGATCTGCGGATAAGAATTCGCTGATCTGTGAAATAGCTCCGTGCCGCAACATTCAGGATGACTTGCACGGCCAAGACCCGATCGCCTATCCCCGTTCGGCCAGAGACGGTTATTTTGCTTCCCCGGAAGACCTGTTAAAACTCGAAAAAAGAGCGCGATCCGAGGGAAAAAGAATTCGCGGAATCTATCACTCTCATATTGATGCGGAGGCATATTTCTCTGAAGAGGACAAACGATTGGCTGTTATTGACGGCATCCCCGCTTACCCAGATGTGTTTTATGCTGTGGTGTCTGTTTCCTCCGGAAAAGCAGAGGGTATCAAAGTCTTTACTTGGAATTCTACAAAGGCCGATTTTCTTGAAACAGCATCCGCGAAACTGCCGCTAAAAGGATCCATCACGATCGAGTGATCGGTACTGGATAGCCTCAGCAATATGAGCAGCTTTAACCTCTGATGAGCCTGCCAGGTCAGCAATGGTTCGGGCAATTTTTAGAATCTTGTAATACGCTCTCGCCGAAAGGCGAAGCTCTTTCATCGCATCTTCCAAAAGTCTTTTCCCGCTTTGGTCAGGAGAAGCAAAATGTTTTATTTCTTTTGGCTTCATGTAGGCATTTAACTGAAAAAGACGATTTGGGTATCGTGCCGCCTGAATCTTTCGGGACGCTTCAACGCGCATCCTAATGGAGGCTGAACTCTCGGCTTTTTCTTCGCTGACGAGCGTTTGGTAAGACAAGGCAGGAACTTCTACGTGAAGATCAATGCGATCCAGAATGGGTCCTGAAATTTTAGTTTGGTACTTTCGGATCTGTCCCAGAGAGCAGCGGCAAGGTTTTCTTGGATCCGAAAGAAAACCGCAGGGGCACGGGTTCATGGCCGCCACGAGCATGAATCGGCAAGGATAAGTCACTTGCGTTTTGGCTCGAGAAATTGTAATAAGGCCCTCTTCCAAGGGAGCTCGAAGCGTTTCAATGACGTCCCGCTTGAATTCCGGAAGTTCATCAAGGAATAGTACACCCCCGTGAGCTAAGGAAATTTCACCGGGTTTTGGCCAGCCGCCTCCGCCCGCCATCGCAATCGCGGAAATAGAATGGTGTGGATCCCGGAACGGATGCCTCTGAATGAGGTTTGCGGCATCAGGCACAAGGCCTGCAACGCTGTAAATCTTCGTAATATCCAATGATTGCTCGAAGCTTAGAGGTGGCAAAAGTCCAGGTATGCGTCGTGCGATCATTGTTTTTCCTGATCCTGGAGATCCGATAAACAGTAGATTGTGGCCTCCGGCGACGGCGATTTCAGCGGCTCTTCGGGCAAAGTATTGGCCTTTTATATCTGAAAAATCCGGATCTGATGGAGGCGTGCTGGATGAATTGGGGGCCGCGTAAGAGTTTTGGGTTGGCTCTATGACCTGTTCTCCTTTTAAAAATGATACAACTTCGCGCAGGCTTTTTGCCGCGAAGACACGGGCTCTTTTTTCTAGCGCGGCTTCTAGGGCGTTCTCGGATGGGAGAATGAATTTCTGAGTTCTGTGTAAAGCTTCTGCAATCACGAGCGCCCCTTTAAACGGCCGTAGTGTTCCATCCAATGCGAGTTCTCCAAGGAATGTGTATTCTTCCAGCTGTTCCCGCGGTATTTCTTCGCAAGCCGCCAAAATTCCCAAAGCCATAGGAAGATCAAAGGCAGAACCTTCCTTTTTGACATCTGCAGGCGCCATATTGATCGTCACCTTGTCGGGAGGAAAGGGGTAGCCTGAGTTTTTAATGGCAGATTTAATGCGCTCCCTGGATTCTTTCACGCTTGTGTCGGGCAGCCCAACAACAACAAGCTGTGGGAGACCTGCAGCAACATCCACTTCTACCTGGATGGGATAAGCTTGAATGCCAACGCATGTTGCGCTTTTGATTTTTGCGATCAAGAAAACCCCCTTGCATTTCAATTACCCCCTACCTATAATGAACAACCCAAAAGCGAGGGAGGGTATTATTCGCTTTAATTCATAAAATTTATATAATTAAATCATATTTCGTGATTTGAGTCAATCATTCTTCAAAAAACTCCTTTGACCGTGACCCCAATAGAATCCCCCTTCTCACCTATAAGAGCTTTCTGGGCAGTCTTCTTAAGCTGGGGCCTGTCTCAACTAGCCAAAGTCATTCGTGGAATGATTCGGGAGCGAAGATTCAACTTCCGATGGATTTTTGATACTGGCGGTATGCCAAGCTCACACTCTGCGTCCGTGGCCAGTTTAGCCACAACCATGGGGCTTTATTATGGTTTTGTTTCCATGCCGTTCCTCTTGGCACTTATTTTTACCATCATTACCATGTTTGATGCCGCCGGGGTTCGGAGAAGCGCAGGTAGGCAGGCCCAGGTATTGAATAAAATGCTGGATGAACTTTATCAAAAGGGGCAATTTGCGGAAGAGCGCGTAAAAGAGCTTCTCGGACATACACCCAAGGAAGTATTTGCCGGTGCCTTTTTAGGAATCCTGATTGCACTTTTGCTGTGTGGAAAACCTTGATGCGGGTTGGCTTTTTTCTTTCGGCGGTGTTCATGATCGCAATCGCCGGCTGGCCAGAAAAAAGTGCAGAGGCGGCTTCTTCTCCGCACGCATTGATTACACGTGCAAAAGACTATGAGAAGCAGGGAAAGCTCCTGCAGGCGAGACAGATTTACGAAAAAATTTTAAATCGCGGAGATGAACTTCCCAAAGGCCTTCGCGAAGCGACACAAAAGAAATATGAGCAAGTAAGCATCAAGCTGATTCATTCGAAGTTAGAAATGCCCGAAAGTGATTTCTATACTGTTAAAGCGGGCGACAGTCTCTACAAGATTGCAAAGAAGTATGACACTACCATTGCGCTGATCAAGAAGAGCAACGGCATCAAAGCGGACACCATTGTTTTAGGAACGAAGCTGAAAGTTTTGACTGCACCGTTTTCGATTCGCGTGGATAAGTCGAAAAATGAATTGATTCTGGATCTGGGCGGACGACAGCTCAAAAAATACAGGGTTTCGACTGGGAAAAACAACTCCACCCCAGTCGGCAGGTTTAAAGTTACTGTAAAACTGGAAAACCCTACTTGGTATTATGCTGATGCGGTCGTCCCGCCAGGAAGTCCGGACAATTATTTGGGAACACGCTGGCTTGGTTTTGATATTGAAGGCTATGGCATTCACGGGACTACATTTCCGGATTCCATCGGAAAGCAAGAGAGTCTCGGCTGTGTGAGAATGTTGAACAAAGACGTCGAAGAACTTTATGACCTTGTTCCGGAAGGAACAAGGGTTACGATTCAAGACTGAATGAGGCTTGACAGCCTAAAAGGATGAATCTTCTATGAGCAAAAAGAAAAAGAAAACGGAAGCGGCAGCGATTGTTCCTGAAGCAAAAAAGCCAAAAACTCTAGGCACTCGGAATCTTGCGGAAGCGTGCCTTTCTTTTGAGCGCCCTGTTATCGAATTGGAAAAAAAAATCGGTGAGCTCCGAGCTTCTGCAGCTCAAGGAATTGATCTCTCAGGAGAGATTAGCAGCGCTGAAAAGAAGATGGAGAAAGCGCTGAAAGACATCTTTGATAATCTTACTCCCTGGCAGCGTGTACAGGTTGCGCGCCATCCCTTGAGGCCTTATACGATGGACTATATCCAGTACCTGACACGCGATTTTATTGAACTCCACGGGGACCGTCACTTTAGTGACGATCGAGCCATTGTTGCAGGATTTGCAAAATGGGATGGTGAATCCGTTTGTGTTATCGGACATCAAAAGGGGCGGGACACAAAGGAGAACCTATTACGCAGCTTTGGGAGTGCACACCCTGAGGGGTATCGAAAAGCCATCCGTATTATGAGGCTGGCCGAAAAATTTGGACTCCCCATTATTTGTTTCGTAGATACTCCAGGAGCCTATCCGGGGGTGGGGGCAGAGGAAAGAGGCCAGGCTGAAGCTATTGCCTACAATCTTCGTGAAATGGGAGAGTTAACGGTTCCCATTGTGGTCATAGTCATCGGAGAGGGCGGCAGCGGCGGTGCTCTCGGAATTGGGGTCGGGGATCGCGTCTTCGTTTTAGAGAATGCCTATTATTCTGTTATCTCTCCGGAGGGGTGTGCAGCCATTTTGTGGAAAGATTCAGCTCGCTCTGAAGATGCCGCGAAGGCTCTGAAATTGACGGCCCGTGACTTAATTGAACTGGGAGTTATTGATGATATGGTGCCTGAGCCCCTGGGCGGGGCCCATCGGGACTTTGAGACCACGGCCGAAAACATCCGTGGAATTGTTAACAAAGCCCTCAAGGAATTAAAAGAAATACCCCGTAAAGAGTTGCCCAATCTACGATATGATAAATTTCGCAAGATGGGGGTTTTTGCCTCAAAATAGGCTTCTCATTACCAATCTCTTCCAAAGTGAAAAAAGAGCGCAAAAGCGCTCTTTTTTTTTTGCCCGCCAAGAATCCTGCCGTATGTGATTTAAGCATTCAAAAACAAGAAAGATCGGACTTTTTCTTGTGTGGCTTGAGTAAAAAGATTAAATAAAACCACCACATATAGTGCCACTGATTCTTATCGCATACCATTGATCGAAGATGCTAAAAATAGTTGTAAAAAAAACTTGACCGATGGCGATCATATTTTATAGATTGTAATTTACAAAACGTAAACTACGTTTTGTAAATATGGATAAACTGGCGAAGATCTCAATTTTGATGCTGTTTTGTGGATGCCAGGTTCTTTCTCATAAACCGGCCGTAACGAACAATGTTGAATCACTGAATCGGCAAGCGCGTGAGTCCCTCGTGCGTGGCGAATATTTCAAAGCCCGCAAGGCTGCTGAAAAAGCTCTTTTGATCGAGCCTGAAAATGCAGAAAGCCGCCAACTTATGGCAGAGGTACTCGATGGAGAAATTTCACGGCAAAAAGAAGCCTTCGATTCCAGACCGGCGGACGAGGGCGAGTCTGGAGAAAACGATGATCAGGTGAAAACCTGGCTCGAAAGAGGGCGGGAGTTGTACCGGGCGAAGCAGTATGAGGAAGCAATGGCGGCAACCGAGAAAGTCTTTACCTACGATGAAAACAATATCGAAGCCTCAGAGCTCATGGATCAAATTCGAAAAGCGGTTTATTCGGAAGGAAAAACGGAATCTATTTTTTTAAAAAAAATGTATGAAACGGAAGCCGACGAGCGAATCGTGAAATACAAGAACCAAGTAAAAAAGCAGATTGAGGCAGGAGAATGGGGGACGGCAAAGCTCACCGTGGAAAAGATTCTGCTTTTGTCCCCGGAAGATAAAGAAGCACGAAATCTCTACGAACAGATTCAAAAAAGAGAGGCACTGAACTCGTGAAAAGAGAAAAACTCTTCAAGATCGGGGAAGTGATGCAGTACACAGGCTTATCCAGACAAACTCTTCACAATTACACGCTTACCGGCCTTATACAGGAGGCCCGGCGGACAGCGTCGGGTCACCGGCTTTATGATGAAACTGTTTTCGATCGTCTTGAACAAATCAAAATCCTGCAGTCCAAGAATTATACCCTACTTCAAATTAAGAAAATTTTAGAGCAGCAAAAAGAAAAAACTAAATCATTGTAAATCATAAAACCCGGAGGAATCCCCTATGCGTGAAGAAGAAATCAAAATGTGGAAGAAATACAAGCGGACAAAAAGTCAGGCTTTGCGGGAAGAGATTGTGAAAAAGTATCTTTACCTTGTGAAGTATGTGGCTGGCCGCGTTGCTATTGGTCTTCCGCCGAATGTCGAGTTCAATGATCTTGTGAGCTATGGCATTCTGGGTCTCTTTGACGCGATCAATAAATATGATGTTTCGCAGGGGAACAAATTTGAGACCTATGCCGTTTCGCGTATCCGCGGATCGATTATGGACGAGCTCAGAAAGCTTGATTGGGCTCCCCGTCTTCTCCGGAAAAAGGCGCGCGAAATCGAAAAGAAATGCAAAGAACTCGAAGAAAAACACGGGCGGATTGCGAGTGACGATGAGCTTGCTACGGCACTTAACATTTCGACGGATGAATTGAACAGCATTTACAGCGACTTGAACTCCACGACTTTTTTATCGCTCGATGAAGTGTGGCAGAATGATGACGGGAATAAGCCAATTTCCCGCCTTCAGACAATCGAAGACTCCCTGATTACAAACCAGTTTAACTATGTGCATCAGAACGAAGTGAAGGAAATTCTGGCGCAGTCTATTGATGAGCTCCCGGAAAAGGAAAAGCTCGTCATCGTGCTTTACTATTATGAAAACCTGACGTTGAGAGAAATTGGCGAGATTCTTGATGTTTCCGAATCGCGAGTCTGCCAGATCCATACCAAGGTTGTGACGCGTCTCCGCTCTCATCTGACGCGGAAAGTAGGAGAGCTGACACTCGAAGCCTAAGAAAACCCGTGTTTTTGTCCGGAAAATCTTAAGTTCAAGCGCTCGACCGTCGATAATCGTCTTAGAATACGGTTGAGATGTGAACTGGCTTTTTAAGATTTAACATTATTCTGGACAAAGGGTTATATGAAATTACCAAGACGTGATCTTCATTCGGGCGGCGCGTCCGATAAGCACCGGGGCATACGGATTGAAAAGCCCAGTATGGAACATTACGAGGATGAGGGGCTTTGGCGGGAAGTTAGGAAATTCGCGGAACTAATCCCCTCGGAGCCGGATCCAAATTTTAGCCGTGTGCGGGAAATTAAAGATGAGCTTAAAAAGGGAACCTACTTCACTCCCGAGGTTCTTGAAGAAACCGCCGCTAGGCTAGCCATTCGTTTTATGACAAGGGAATAGCCGCAGGCTCTTCGGGCTTCCTTAACTTACAGATTTCCACCCACCGTTCGATAGCCTCAAGCGACATGAATTTTTCCCAAACCGCACCATCGTTCAGAAAGTTTTCAAGCATCACAACGATGATGCCTTGATCGATTCCAACATATTCTTCCGCCCACCAGCGTTTGTCGAGATTAAAGGCGTCTTTAAAGCCAAAGTGCCCATAAAGCTGTTTTTCATATTGCTCAAAGAAAAAACGTGCGGCAGCCATAGACTCCTCTGGAGTGAAAACAATTGAAGACAGGGCCGCGTAAGGCGCAATAGTACCATCCTGTAAGCCTTCACCCGGTTTTCCTCCATAAGCCTTGTACCCCCCCGGTCCCACCGAGGCAGAAAGCCCCCAAGAGTTTTCCGAATAGCCCTTGGAAAGATGTCTGAAGCCTAAAGAGTATTCCCGGTTGGCTAAAGTAGCTTGTTTTGAATTCTCAAAATAATTAATACCCGCATCATCCAGATTCCGGAAATCGATAAAGGCCTGCGGGTATTGGTAAGTAAAAAGACTTCCCGAATATGAGAAAACTACTTTTCGGCCATTGAATTCATCTTCCCGGCGCTCCCAAGCGTTCCAAACGGTCTTGCCAACGGAATGAGTTGGAGACCCGACGGCCAGGGCCTGGAGGATCAACTGTTCGTTATACATATCCCAATAGTAAGGAAGAAAACCTGTTTCAGGTTTCCAACCCATGCAGATGAGATCAGTACCGTTTAGCATCCAGTTCCAATCAACACGGGCATAGAGATCTTTCGCCATCCGCTCGATATCAGTACCAGGATAGTACTGCGCAGCGACAAGAGCTCCCGCAATTAAGAGAGCTGTGTCAATAGAAGAGGCTTCGGAGGCCCAAACACGACGGCCGCTCTTAGGATCGAGGAAATGATAGAAGAAACCCCGCTCATGCTGAGCTTTTGTCAGAAGGCTCTTCAATGTTTTATGGAGATATTCCCTGGCCCAAACTTCTGGGATCCATTGATGTGACGCTCCGATAGCGACAGAGGCGAGAGAAAAGCCCGTGGCTGCAATAGAGGCTGGGGAACCTGGGCGCGAAGTGTCTCGAGTGAGACCGGTTTCTTTATCTGAAAGACGAGGGAAATACTGAAAGGTGTCTTTTTGTATTTTTTTGAGCAGGTCTGCATCCCGTGGCTTCAAAGGTTCTGAAAAAGCGGAAGGCAGGACGAGAAAGAGACAGAGTCCTGCGGCTGCCGAAGCTTTGATGAAGTCAGGAATCCGCACTGGTCTTGAATCGGGAAAGTTCGGATTTAAGAAGAGAAACAGTCTTGACCGGATCAGACTCGTTTTCACGGATAATGGTTTTAACTCGGGATAAGGATTCATCAAGCGAGATGACAGAGTCATTGAAGTGCCGGGCGATGGTTTGCCCTTCATCGGCTTTGCGAAGCTGAATCCTTATGCGGAGATTTCCTTTGTTAATTTCTTCGAGAGACTTATCAAGCCGGTAAAAAGGACCCGCTACTTTATGGGAAAGATAAATAGAACCCCAGGCAATAAAAAAGAGAAGGAGAAGAAATTTTGGCAGCAGACTCTTATTGGAGTTGTCGAGAATTTCCTTAAAAACTTCCCGCTGACGTTCGCTTAATTTTTCGGCCTGCTTAAAAAAGGATATTGCAGAACCTTGAGCTGAGTCGGCGGTTTGGCGGGCTTGTTCATACTCTGTAAGGCGGGAAGCCGTCAAAAGATCGTTGCGCAATTTTTCATTGGAGAAGGCCTCAAGCATGCTGCCCCAAATCCCTACGTACAAACCAAACATCATAATGATCGTAATAATCAGCAGCGGGAGCGTTACATAAGTCATAAACCGGAGCTGCAAAGGCTTATTGATTAGAAAGTGTCTGCGGCGGTTTGTTGTCATGGAAGATAATCTTAAGGCAAGCATCGGCATGTGTCAAAACTAAATCCTCCTGAGCGCATAAGGTTTTATGCAGAAAAAGCCGAATCTTAAATTAAGGTATACTCATTTTTAATCTTTAGGCGACAGGAGTTTATAATCATGAAAATCAGTGTTGTCACGACCGCTTCTCGTAAATCTCAAGCAGATCTTTTAATTGCCGGCTGCTTTAGCAAAGAAGAGCTGGACCGCGATTTGGTTGCCCTGGAGCCAGAGTTTTCTTCCAGTGCAAAAATTGCCCTAAAAAAACATCGGTTTTCTGGAAAATTTGGTGAAACCCTGGCGAGCTTTGGAGCGAAGCTTAGGGAGGCGCCCGAGACCGTTCTTCTGGGACTTGGCGAGAGAAAGAAGTTTTTGAAAACATGCGCCCGAAAAACGGCAGGTTCATTGGTTCGCTTGGCTCGCGAAAGAAAAGCCCTGAAAGTGCGGGTTTTGGTGCCTTCTTTTGTCAGTCAGGAAGTTCCATTGGAAGCCATCGTCCGGCTGTTTTCCGAAACGGTTTTTCTCGCGGCCTATGATTTCAGGAAATATAAAACCCAAGGCAATTCAGACGAAAGGAACGCTCCAGGAGTTTTGGAGTTTCTTATTCCTGATACCCGGCAATTGTCCAAACTTCAAAAAGCTGCGGACGAAGGAAAGAGAATTGCTGAGGGGGTTCTTTTTGCCCGCGATCTGATCAATGAGCCTGCTAATGTGGTCAATCCTCAGACGCTCGCGGCAGCTGCCCGGAAAATGGCAGCTCAAGCGGGAGTCGCCTGCCGCATTATCGGCGAAAAAGAACTCCGTAAGCTCAAAATGGGTGGGATTTTGGGAGTCAATCAAGGCAGTCTCACTCCTCCGGCTCTAATTGTGCTGGAATATGGGAAAGCCTATGCCAAGAAGGGGACGACCTGCCTTGTCGGCAAAGGCGTTACCTTCGATACAGGCGGTTTGTCCCTGAAGCCGGCTGGTGGCATGGAAAAAATGAAATACGATATGTCGGGTGCGGCCGCGGTTCTTGGTGCCATGAAAGCTATTGCTGGATTGAAATTGAAGCGTCATGTTGTGGTTTTGGCACCCACAGTTGAAAACAATGTGGCGAATAATCCGCAAAGACCTGGAGATATCATCCATATGTTTAATGGAAAAACGGTTGAAGTTCTTAATACCGATGCCGAAGGCAGGCTTATTCTTGGAGATGCCTTGGCTTATTCCGCACGCTTTAAGCCAAAAACGCTTATCGACATTGCGACTCTAACTGGGATGTGTGCCGCCACTTTTGCCGACCAGGCCATAGGCCTTATGGGAACCGATGAAAAACTGGTGTCAAAAATTAAGGAAGCTGGACAAAGCACAGGTGAACGATGCTGGGAACTGCCGCTTTGGGAAGAATACGGGCAAATGATCAAAGGAAAACAATCGGATCTTAAAAATATCGGAGGTTCTAATGGCGGGACCATTACAGCGGGGATGTTTTTGAAAGAGTTTGTCCCTGAAAAAACCTCCTGGGCTCATTTGGATATTGCGGGGTCGGCCTGGTGTGAGTCACCCCGCTACGACTGCCAGTACGGAGCCACGGGAGTCGGTGTTCGGCTGTTTATTGAGCTTTTATCGCAAGAAGTTTAAATCTTTCGGAAGGCGTTTTATTGACAGTGTTTTAGAAACGCGTTAAGATTCGCGGCTGTGGCTTCAAACTTGAAAAATAAATGTTAATAACAAAGTGAATCCTTTTGGGAGGAGAAAAATGAAAAATAAATTTTTGTCAGCCCTGCTTGTTGTCATGACGGTTGTTTCTTTTCAGAGTCAGCCGGCTTTTGCCCAGGGTTTTCGCGAAGCTGGAGCATCCCTTCTGCTTCCGACCACAGGTCAAGCTCTCAACGGTGAAATCAGAAGCACTAAAACCAAAATTATGGGAGCCATTGAAGTGGCCAGTTTAACTACCGCTATTGTTTTGGGTACGACGGTTGGCGGGGGTGTGGTTTGGGCAGGTCTTGCTCCGATGCTTGCAAACCGCGTTTGGAGCTCCGCAGATGCCTATCGCGGTGCCAAGCGGAAAGCGCAGGAACAACCGATGGTCCAAGCGCAGGTTGATGAAGCTCAGCGTACTCTGGAATATTCACGGCAACGCCGGTTTGACCGTGAGCAGGCTCAGCGGAGTGACCTCCGTGACCGTATGAAACAGGCTGCGGAAGTGGGATATAACTCTTAAAATGCGTTAAGTTGTTTTACGGACAATAGTAAAAAGGCCATCACAATTGTGATGGCCTTTTTATTTGCAGAAAAGTAAGGAGTCAGGAAGGATCGGGTTTAGGGCCGTAATAATCTTTCCCCAATTCCACTTTGGGGCGTCCTTGGCTCACGCGCCAATCATTGGTGTCCCGGAGAGAGTAAGCGCAGCCGCAATACTGCTGCTGGTAAAAGTTTTCATTTCTCGCAATCTGGATCATTCGCTGTGACCCATTGTCTTTTCGCCAATTGTAATCCCAATAGCGGACTCCCGGAAAAAGAGAGGCTGCTGAAACTCCCGCTCTTGTGACCTGGTCAAAATCTTTCCAGCGTGAAATACCAAGACAGCTTGTGATGATTTTGAAGCCATTCTTTGCGGCATACTCCGCTGTTTTCACAAACCGCATTTCGAAACACATGGAGCAGCGCTCACCACGCTCCTCATCCTTCTCATGCCCCTTCATTTCTTTGAACCACCGGTCTGCATCATAATCGGCATCTACAAAAGGTATTCCCAGCTTCTGAGCATACCGTATATTTTCTTCCTTTCGGATGTCGTATTCCTGGCGAGGATGGATATTGGGGTTATAGAAATAAATCGTGAGCTGAAGTCCCGCGCGATGCATGTCTTCAATCACTGATCCCGAACAGGGGGCGCAGCAGGAATGAAGCAGGACTTTTTTCTCGCCGTCCGGAGGCGTAAGGGATCTTGGCTCGTTAGTGTGATTTGAGTTCATAGGATTTTGGAAAGAAGACATTTGAGCCTATAATAACCGAGATTGAGGCATACAACAAGCTATCGAAAAAGGATACCTCATGAAGGCCCTAAAACATAAAAACGCTCCTGAGCTTCGCTTCGGATTGGATCTTGGCGGCACAAAAATCGAAGGTGCAATTCTTGATAAGAAGGGACGAGTTACTTTTCGGAAGAGAGTCGATACTAATCAAGAAGAGGGGTACGAGACGATTCTTAAGAACCTTGCCCTGCTTTACGATCAAATGAAAAAAGACGCCGGTGGCAAATATCACACCCTTGGAATTGGGACACCGGGTGCGATTTCACTTCGGACGGGGAAGCTTAAAAACTCCAATACTGTTTGTTTGAACGGACGGCTTTCTCTCAAGATCCTGGAACGACTTTTTAAGCGGCCGCTGACGATTGAGAATGATGCCAACTGCTTTGCTATGGCAGAAGCCTTATTGGGTGCAGGCCGGGGGTATCAGCGGGTTTTCGGCGTCATTATTGGAACTGGTTGCGGCGGCGGGATTGTCGAGCGGGGAGCGATGATAAAAGGTCTTCAGGGTATTGCGGGGGAGTGGGGGCATATGGCCATTGACCCCAAAGGACCCGCTTGCTATTGTGGATCGCGCGGGTGCGTGGAAACGTTCATCAGCGGCGGCGGCCTCGAAAAGCTTTATCGAAATCAGTACAAGAAAGCATTGCCATTACCTGAAATAGTTGCAGCTTTTCGGATGAAGGATCGTCGCGCCATGAAATTCATGGGGCATTTTTTCCGGAATTTTGGACGTTCCATGGCGAATCTGATTAATGTTCTGGATCCCGATGTCGTCGTATTGGGGGGAGGCGTTTCTAATATTGTGGAGCTCTATACAGCCGGTGTTCATGAAGTCAAAAAGCAGGTTTTTGGTGATGACTTCCGAACCCCTATTGTGAAACATCAGCTTGGAGATTCTGCAGGTGTTATTGGTGCCGCTTTACTTGGTAAATAACTAGGAGCTATTAAACATGCGGTTTTATCAATACAAGGCGAAAGACGTCCGCGGATATCCCTGCTCGGGCTCCCTTAAAGCCGAAAGTGAAGAATCCGCCCGCAGAGAACTGGAAGCGCGCAGGTTAACCATCCTTGAAATCGAGGAAGACCATGAAGCTTTCTCCCGCGTTTCCGAAGCGACACGCCAAATGCCGCCGGTTAAGCCTAAAAAAGCGTCTAAATTCCAGGAATTTTTAAGCTATGCCATGCCGGCAGGCGCAGCGCTTCTCGCTATTTGCGGAATTCCTCTCGTATTAAGCTTGATAAAACCAGCAGCCCCCTCTGAGACACCCGTTAAAGTCATAGAAAATTATTTTCATTTGGAAAGCGCCGCGCAGTTCGAAAAGCAATATGCCCTTTTGAGTCCCGCCAGAAAAAATAACTTTAAAGGTCCTCAAGATTATGTTGAAAAAAGAAAGCAATCTTTGATGCCTTCAGGCCTTTCTGAGCCCGTGATTCCCGGGAAATTTTCGGGCGCCAAGGAAATTGAAAAAAAATCACGCCATGCCCGTTATGAGGTCAAGATTCTCAGACCTACAGGTGTCGACACCGGGGAAGCTGTCTTGACACTCTCCCGTGGAAAGTGGGGAATCGAGTCACTGCGTGACCCCGGAATTGTTAATGCCTATCTTGACCGGTTGCTTGAAAGCGGGAGCGAAGCAGCCAAGCGCCCAGTCATGGTTGCCTTGAAAAGAGAAACGGGTTATTCCGATCTGGAAATTGAAAACATGCTAAAAAACCGCCGAGTAGAAAAGAAAAAACAGGAAATTGGCGGCGACTCATTCCTTCTTTGAAATTCTAGATTTCCCGTCAGAAATTTCCTGCATCCGCCGATAATAAGAGCAAACGCTTTTATCTTTTCCTAAAGGAGCTCTTATGATGGAAACCTCGGTAATTCAAGGATGTTTGATCGCTCTCGCAGCTTTTAGCGCCTGGTTTCTAGGCGTTTCTTTTGAAAAAATTAAAACCAACCGGCAGATTCGATCATCTGCCCGACGCTTTGAACTTCTCGAAAAAGAAGCGGAAAGCTACCGCAAAGATTTAGGGAAGACCCGGGAAGAGGTTTTGGCGCTTCAGAGAACCTTGGCGGGTGAACGTTCAGCCCAGGCGGAGAGCCTTCTTACGATGACGCAGGGTTTTCATAAGAAAATGGTTCGAATCGCGGCCGCGTTTGCTGGAGGCGGCATGCTCCTGGGAGGGCTCTTGTGCGGGTGGGGAGTTCAAGCGCACGCGGATCTGGAAGCTATGAGACACTTTATGGAACTGGAAGTCCAGGTGCGGGTGGCTCAAGCGCGTGTGGAAGGCCTTGAGCTTCAGCTTTCGAATGCGAAACAGGATTATAAGCAGCTATGGAAAAACTTTATGGATAATCTTGAAATCAAGACCCTGACGACCGCTAAACTTGAAAGCCTTTTGGATCAGCTTTCTGCCCGTAAGCTCAAGGGCGGTCTCGAGCTGGATGTTGAAGCTCTGCGCAAAAATTTAGAAGAGCTTCAGAGGCACGATCCAGCCCAGCTTGCCGAGTGGATGCCAGTTTCTGTTGCTAAAATCTAACAAGCTAAGCGGTCAGCACGTATGGTTTTTTTTTCGGTTCTAACCTTTGCCGCATTCTCTTTAGCGCTTTATGTTGTCTGCAATCCCGACTTTCAATCCCGCCAAAAAGTAAGAAAGATTTTTAAAAAATATTACAGCTACAAAACCGCGAATCAAAACCTTCCAGAAAAAGCTATCTGGAAAGGCGCCGCTATCGATTATTTTAAAGCCGTAAAGTGGAATAAAGACGCAGCTGTCTGCGGTGGAGAGGCCATGGCGGAAAGCGCGGAAGACTATATGGCTAGACAGGATGTTCTTCGTGTTGAAAAAGAAATCGTGAAAGAACTGGCCCGCCGGATTCTGCTTTATGAAGCCGCCAAAAGCAAGGGGGCGGGCGGGGTTGCCAACACGGAGAGAGTTTACAATGCGGTCGAAACGGCTTCTCAAGGATTTTTTAAGAATTAGCGTTCCCTGCTGGCAATCAGGACACTCCCTTATTATAATAACGAAGTTTTATCGAAGATGATTTTAAGGAGAAAATATGGAAAGAATCGCTGTTCAATCTCGTGACATTGCGCTTGTCGGATACGATGAAGAGAGTACCACGCTTGAAGTGACTTTTCGCGCAGGAGGAGTGTATCAGTACGTCCAGGTTCCGGAAAATGTCCACCGTGAATTTTTGGCCGCCCCCTCCATCGGAACTTATTTTCGTGACAACATCCGGGAGCGATACTCCTACAAGAAAGTTAGCGGATGAGGGATCTCAAAGTCCCCGACCTTAATTTCCAGACGCCGTTTCCTCTTGGGTTTTCTGTTCAGTCATTCTTCCCCGATAAAATCAGTTTATCCCCGAGCACTCGCCCCGAAATACATGTGAATAAAATTGGGGGCGGCACTTATTGTCCAATACTGAAAGAGTGATAAGTTTTATGGATGATGCAAAGCTCGTTTATTCCACAGACCCGGAAAAAAACAAAACCTGTCCTAAATGTCGAGAATTGATGGAGTCTTGCAGCTGCAAAGTGCATGAACGCGTGCGGGGGGGCACTTTCGCCGTGGTTCTAAGAATAGAGAAAGCAGGACGGGGTGGAAAAACAGTGACTGTGATCGACGGGTTTCCAAGATCGGAACCTGTGCTGAAAGATATGGCGCGTGATCTCAAGGCCAGGTGTGGATCAGGCGGCACCTATGGCTATGGCGAAAAGTTTGGGTTTGTTGAAATTCAAGGTGATAAGCGGGAAGTGCTCAGAAAGTTTTTTTCGAGCAAAGGCATCACATGCAAAGGCTAAAATCATGATGAATAACAAGCTTCGAAGCAAAGCGCATCTTGTGATTCTTCAAACGTGGCAGCGTTCTAAACATTACCTGGAAGAAAGCGTCGAGGAAATGAAGGAATTGACGCGTTCGGCTATGGTACAGCTCGTAGGAGTGACGCAGGCACATTTGGCAAGTCCGAGCCCCAGTCATTTTGTCCGTGAGGGAAAGCTGGAAGAAATTAGGGATGCCGCCAAAGCTGAAGGTGCAAATGTCCTTTTCTTTAACGTGGACCTCACGCCAGCGCAGGCGCGTAACATTGAAAAATTTACAAAAATTCCTGCGGTAGATAGGACGGGATTGATTTTAGATATTTTCGGAAAGAGAGCTCAGACAAGCGAGGGTAAACTCCAGGTTGAACTGGCCCGGCTGGAATATATGCTGCCTCGGCTGGGCGGGCTCGGTGTGGTTTTTTCACGCTTGGGCGGCGGTATCGGAACGAGAGGTCCGGGTGAAACAGAACTGGAAACCGATCGGAGAAAATTCCGCAACCGCATTAAGCGCGTGAAAGAGGAGCTTGAAAAGGTTAAAAAGCATCGCGAGCTTTTAAGGGCCGGACGCCGCCGCAGGAATTTCACGGCGGTAGCTCTCGTGGGGTACACAAACGCTGGTAAGTCGACACTTCTTAACGCGTTGACCGGAGCAGAAACTTATGTTGAAGACAAGCTCTTTGCGACGCTGGATACAACGACGCGGGTTCAATCACTTAACGGGAGAAGAGATCTTCTCTTTGTAGATACTGTTGGATTTTTAAAAGATCTGCCGCATAGTTTAATTCGAGCCTTTCACGCAACGCTCGAAGAAGTTTCCGAGGCTGATGTGTTAATTCATGTCCTGGATGCATCTTCCCCGAGTCCGCAGGGTGCAAAGGCTGCGGTTGAGAAGGTTTTGGAAGAGATTGGTGCCGGAAATAAACCCGTCGTTTTAGCGCTTAACAAAGGGGATTTGCTGAGTGAGGATGCTCAAGATCGTATACGGCATGAGTGGCCTGAAGGTATTCTTGTCTCGGCAAAAGAAAAGCTCGGGCTGCGGAGCCTTTTAGCGGAGATCGAAAAAAAGGTGCCGAAAGATACGGGAGACAAGAGAGAAGGATTTTCGGAGACGCCGGAGAAAAAGGCGTGAGACCTTCAGACTTGGACAGGCCGAATCACGTGTTTGAGGTCGATGCTCGGCGCATGCATGCCCAGATAAGACATGCCGCAAATATTTGGAAGGAAATTCGCAGCACGACACAGCCAGCCGACCGCTGGATCGGCAGTTACTTTTTTCAAAATCGCAAGAAGTTGGGTTCTCGCGACAGACGATTTTTATCGCAGACGATTTACACGCTGTTCAGGCACAAGACCTATCTTTCAGCCTGGACCGCCGCATTGAATTACGAAAACGATGACGACCTTTTAGCTTTTTTAGCGGCATTTTTGGAGGGGCTCGTCACAGAAGATGAAGCGCGTTACGCTGCACCCGTAGACGCTGACGTTCTGAACCGCTTTTTGAATCGCAAAGAAGATTTCCGCGTATTTAAAGATCCCTCCCCACAAAAGAAAACGGAATTAGAAACACTAGCCTTGCGGTATTCCTTTCCCGAATGGATTGTAAGCCGATGGGTAGCGGCCTTTGGCATGGAGAGGACCACAAAGCTTTTTGATGCATTTGAAAAGCGGCCTCCTCTGACAATTCGTGTCAATCCCATTAAAACAAACCGAGAAACGTTAATGGCGAGGCTCAGGAAGCAGGGCTTTGACGTGAGCGCGTCTTCTTTGACTCCATGGGCAATTACTTTTCGTGAAAGAATAGGAATTTTTGACTTGCCCGAATTTCAAGAGGGATTTTTTGAAGTGCAGGATGCAGGAAGTCAGCTTGCATGCCGTATGCTTGGACCCAAGCCCGGCGAACTTATTTGGGACGTGTGCGCCGGAGGCGGCGGCAAGAGCCTGCTTCTTGGGGCTCTTCTTGAAAACAAAGGGCGTTTAGTCGCTACCGACATCCGGCCGCAAAAGCTGCAAGACTTAAAAAAACGCGCTAAACGAGCAGGGCTTTTTAATGTTTTCCCTGCGGATCTTTTTAGGATGAATGAAATCCGGATTGCCCAGAAGGGATTTGACAAAATTCTGGTCGATGCCCCATGCTCAGGAACCGGAACATTCCGGCGAAATCCTGATGCAAAATGGAAACTTCGTGAGGACGGGATTCTAGCGCAGCAAACGGAGCAGATCAAAATTCTCGAAAGTGTTCTTCCAAGGCTGAAAGTTGGGGGGCGTGTTTACTATGTGACCTGCTCAATTGAAAAAGCCGAAAATGAGGATGTTGTTCGTAAGGTTTTTGAGGGGCGGAATGATTTCCGAATGGTGCCGCTCCCTGGTTTCGGTGAAGCGTCAGAATGGGGTTCCCGACTCTGGCCAGGTGATGAAAATGATGGATTTTTTTCAGCGGCAGCCGAAAAAATAAAGTGATACGCCGTTTTAACCTAAATGTTTAAGGAGAGGTCAATGAAAAAAACAGTTCTCATGGCGTTAGCATTTCTTTCATTCAGCTGTGTTGCGTTTGCTTATGATACAGGGCACAGTTCGGAAGGCGTTTTTAAAAGAATTGGACTTATGGAGAAGCGGGGTTTTCTTAATGTTTTGGGATTGCCGGCGGAATTATGGAGAACCCCCGTTGATGAAGCAAAGATTCACCCTAAACTTTGGCCCGTCACTGCATTTCCCAGGACAGTTACGAATATCGTGGTGCGTGCTGTTTCAGCTGCTTATGACATCGGCCTTTCCCCCGTGGTTCAGCCTTTCAGCGATGACACGTCACCGTTAACGGAAACGATGGGGCTTCCGGATTATCCCTGGCAAACCAGCGACGCTAGTTAAGAGAGTCGATTTACATGCCCGTTCGATGCCCCAATTGCGGGAAACAGCACGATGTCACAGAGTTTGAAAGTGATCGTAAAATAAAATGCACGTGCGGCCGTGAGCTTGATATCTTTCAGCTCGAGACAGTCGAAGACTTCCTGCGGTTTTTCGAAAGCGAGTCTGAACGCGTTAAAGCTCTTGAAATCCAGCGGGATGCTGAGGAATTGTGCCGTATGATTCTGGATGAACGCTGTGAAGATGTGGATATTGATATTGCGGAAGAAAAACTTCGGGAAAAAGTAAAAACGATGTTTCCGGAAAAAATGGAAACTTATCAGATGATTTATGAAGCCCGATTCAGACGCTTGAGGGAGCAGTTCCGCAACCCCGAGCAAGGGTTCTCTTCAGAAGACCAGGATCGTCCGACATAATTCCGTCGGCACCGCGCCGGGCAAGTTCGAGCATGAGTTCAGGGTCATTTACGGTCCAGTAATAAACGGTCATGTTTTTGCGGTGGAGCCAGTCAATCCAAGCATTTTTTTTCAGGTCGAAAAACTTGTTTTTAACGGGTAGAGAAGCCACAAGTTTGGGGTCCTGGCGCGGAGATTGGCGTCTGAGGTAATACTCAGCCAGGAGCCTTAGCACAGCCTTTCGAGAAGTGAAAATTTTTGTGGGTGCAGGAATTCTTCGGAGCTCTTGAAATACGACATCTTCTAAGGAGCCAACCGTGCAACGATCGACCGCGTTGTGTTTCTCAACAAGGTCTAGAACTTTCCGGGTCAGTTCGGACGATGAAGCCTTAATTTCGATAGCAAGTTTTTTCCCAGGGAACTCCTGAAAGACCTCCTCCAGAGTGGGGATTTCTATATTGCGCCCACGTTGGGAGAAATCACTGGATTTGGCAGGGTCAAACCAATAGCCGGCGTCGAGAGCTTTAAGTTCTTTGAGTGTGTGCTTGGCAACTTCGCCTTGGCCATTTGTGGTTCGTTCCAGGGTTTCGTCATGAATGACTACGGGAATTCCGTCGCGGGAAAGGTGCACGTCGAATTCGATCATATCCGCCCCGTGAGTGTTAAAGGCGAGCTTGAAGGATTCCATGGTGTTTTCCGGAAGAAGAGCTGAAGCGCCGCGATGGCCGATGACAAGAGGTAAGTTAGCAGGCATGGGATTATTATGACTGAAAAAAATAATAAGATGCAAGTTTTTAACTCAAATGCGGGAGGTTTGTTTTGGCCGTTGCCATTATATTAGTTGAGCCGGAAAACCCGGATAATATTGGAGCCACTGCCCGCGCTATGAAAAACATGGGATTGCGTGACCTCCGTCTTGTAAAACCGCCGGCTGACTGGCGGATCAAGGCACGCAAATTGGCCGTGGGGGCTGATCCACTTCTGGATAAAGCCAAAATCTTTGACAGTCTTAAAGAGGCCGTTGCAGATACCGTATGGGTGATCGGCACTACGCGTCGGGAAGGTGGGCGCCGCCGTGCCTTTCTTGATTTTCAAGAAGCTGTCGAGAAGATAAGAACTGTTGGAACGCGCAAAACAGCGGCGGTTGTTTTTGGAAAAGAATCCAAAGGGCTTTCAAATGAGGATCTGGATGTTTGTGACTGGTTCACGACAATTCCCACAGATCCCGGTTATCCATCAATTAATCTTGCTCAGGCCGTCATGATCGTTTGCTTTTCTCTATTCACTGGCCGCGTGAAAACGGCAGGATACGAAAAGCTGGAACATGTGTCTACCAAGGAAGCATTTGAAGACATTCTTGAAAGTTTCAATAAAGCCGTTACTGCGCTGGAGTATAAACCCGAAGTCGCCCAAAGGATTGACCGTACTTTCCGGGCACTCTTGAAGCGGCAGGGGCTTCTTAAAAGCGAAGGAGCCATGATAAAGGGCCTTTCACGAAGAATCGTCGAGAGAACATACCCCAAATTTGCCAAGAGTCCCGGCAAAGACTAAGTGTTGTTGCAATTTTAAGACTAAGCCCTTATGATGACATTCTTCTCACAGGAGAGAATCCATGGACATTAAACTTAAAGAAGAATTACTTGTTCTTATAAAACAAAAAGCCTTGATGAAGGGAAGCCGCACGCTGGCTTCCGGGAAAACCTCCAATTTTTATATTGATGGAAAGCAAGTGACCCTTGATCCGCAGGGTATTTTGCTTACAGGAAAAGTTATTTTAAATATGCTGCATGGTACAGGCGCCTCTGCCGTTGGCGGGCCTACGATTGGTGCTGACCCCATTGCCGCGGCCGTATCACTCTTGAGTTCACAATCAGGACACCCCCTGAAAGCGTTTATTGTCCGAAAAGAAGCCAAAGATCACGGTATGCAGCGTATGATCGAAGGCCCCGAGCTCCAAGAAGGCGATCGAGTTGTTATGGTGGAAGACGTGATTACAACGGGTGGATCAGTGCTAAAAGCCATTCATGAGGTAGAAAAGCTGAAAGCCAAAGTTGTCAAAGTCGTTTGTCTCGTCGACCGCAATGAAGGCGCTGATGCGGTATTAGCGGGGTATAATTACACTCCGATTTTTTCAGTCCAGGATATCTTGGCAGGCGAACCCTCTACGAAAGCCTAGATATCTAAAAGACTTAGAGAAAAAACCATCTCTTTCTAAGAATCTCTTCGAGATACTAATAATTCATAACAATACTTGACAAATTATAGTCAAGCCCCTAGGATCATACCCATTCACCAACGTTCGCATGCGAACGAACCTTGAAAAAAGCGGACCCTTTCAGCTATGGAAACGAACAAACCCGAAGCACAGCAGCCTCAAAGACAGCGCACCCAAATTATGACGCCTAAAGAGGCGGCTAAATATTTGGGATTTCATCTGGTCACGATTTACCGGCTTCTTAAGAAGCAGGAAATCCCTGCGACCAAAATCGGCGGACAATGGCGTTTCAAAAAAGACGTCCTTGATGCCTGGCTGATGAACCGGATGAATAAAAGCTGATCCGCTTTCCCACCTGCCTAAAATTTACTAGCAAAGACAATCGAAAGATTTCCTTGTACAATATTTGTCTGTTTTTTAGGGAAACCTTTGTTTTCAAGAGATGTCATTGAAAACCTATTTGGATGGTATGAAAATTCCACTTTTAGATCTAAAAGCGCAATATCAGGCGCTTAAACCGGAAATTACCGAGGTTCTCAATGAACTTTTCGAGAACCAGCAGTTTATTTTGGGGCCCCAAGTTGAGCTTTGTGAAAAAGCTATTGCGCGCTATTGCGGAGTAGAGTATGGGTGCGGCGTTTCTTCTGGCACAGATGCGCTCCTGATTTCACTGATGAACGAGGGGATCAAGAGCGGCGATGAAGTGATTACAACGCCGTATACCTTTTTTGCCACTTGCGGTTCTATAGTCCGCCTTGGTGCTCGCCCGGTCTTTGTTGATATTGATTCAGCTACATACAATATGAATGTTGATCAAGTGGCTGGCCGCATTACT
>CAYRBY010000028.1:0-1342 GCA_964422635.1 uncultured bacterium | reverse complement strand
GTATTAATTGTTAAGCTTAGGCACCTTGATGAATGGACGGAAAGACGCATTCAAAACGCGCAGCGTTATAATGATCTTTTTTCGGCAAGCGGATGTGTGGCAGGAGAGCAAATCGTTTTGCCTAAACAGGTTGGAAGCAGGCATGTGTACAATCAGTATATTATTCGCGTCCGTAAGCGTGATGAGCTCATGAGCTTTTTGTCCGAAAATGGAGTAGGCTCG
Organism: uncultured bacterium; assembly: GCA_964422635.1. Lineage (GTDB taxonomy): Bacteria > Omnitrophota > Omnitrophia > Omnitrophales > Aquincolibacteriaceae > ZLKRG04. The sequence goes on along the minus strand of CAYRBY010000028.1, from coordinate 1,120 downwards.
GAAATATATTATCCGCAGCCCCTTCATCTTCAGGAGTGCTTCCGTTATCTCGGGTACCGAGAAGGGGACTTCCCGGAAAGTGAAAAGGCGAGTGCTGAAACGCTAGCTTTGCCAATTTATCCTGAACTTCCAAAGCCTTGGCAAGAACGGGTCGCTGAGTTAGTGATAGAATTTTTGAAGAAAAACAATTAAATAAGAACCCAAGTGATGGGCATAAAAAAAAGGACCTCTTTTTTAAAGAGGTCCTTTTTATTTTTCAATCTATTAAAGCGCGCTTACTTTACGTAAGAATTTTCTTCCCGGTCACCCTTTTTCACATACTGCATCGGGTCATGAGCATCACCTTTTTTCACATAATCCATCGGGTTATGTGCAGGGGGCTCGGCTTGAACAATAACAGGCTTTGCCGGTTCCTGAACCACCACAACCTGCTGCGGCTGTTGGACGACTTCGGGCTGCTCTTGGCGGACAGGGGTGTAACGGGCTTTCGTATATTCCGACTCCAGACAGTTGGAGTAGGAGCGAGATACCTTAAAGCCGTTGAATCCCGGAACCCAGAATGTGGCCACGTCCATAATGCCTGAGCCTGCGCGAAGTGCGGTGCAGCCAAGACCGCTGGCTAAACCGGTGAGTGTTCCGAAAAAGGGAGGCCCTTCTTGGGTGCTCTCAACCGTTTGCACAACCAAGTCAACAGGACTTGTTGCTGCATTAATAAGACCGCGTCCGACCATGCCCGCTGCTTTTTTTCCGTACTGATCTGATTCGGCTAAATCCCAAACATCATCCGCCATTGAAATGCGCGGCATCAAAATCGCCACGCTCATCATGACGATAAGACCCATAATGCCCTTATTCATGGAATAGCTCCTTTTTCCTGACTGAGTGATCTGAATTTCGTTTGAGCCCTGCATAGCAATAAAAACAGGAGGCGTATTATAGCACTAAATCACGTCCAGCAAAGGATTTTATTGATTTTTAGGAGAAGTGAGTTAGAACGCCAAATAGGGTGTTAATGCTATATAAAAATAACTAGCAACAGTTGACTATTTATAATAAATACATTAATATTTGAAATAGAATATAACTAAAACAATCAAAAAACACGCAAAATAAGGTGAAC